>JAOUOC010000261.1 GCA_029880585.1 Gammaproteobacteria bacterium | reverse complement strand
CACCTTTACCAGCTTCAGTATTTTCCAATTGGCTGGCAGCAATATCTTCACGCATTTGTTCCTGTAATGCCTTTAATTGTTTTCTTTCCTGTTGTTTTAAATCATCTCTTGAAAAAACAGCTGCTTTAACGTGTGCCATAGGTGTAAAACCACCGGCACGATCAATCACCTGAGTCAGAGTTTCTCCACGTCTGAATTCATATTTACCCGGAAAACGTACTTCACCAGATAGCACTATGGTTAACTGTTCGCGATATTCTGGTGTCACAAAAACTGCCAACTTGTCTTTTGCACTTAATCGAAAACGTGTGTTGCCGCTGAGCTCTTCAGACAAATTAATATTAAAGTGCTCTACGGTCGCCAAATCATTGTTAGCCACATCACGTCTTGTTATTTCTGCATTACCCAGAAAAGTCGCTTCTGCCAGGCCGCCAGCCAATGCTATCAATGTTTTGACATCCATTGCATCTGACAATGGATAGGTTCCCGGATATCTGACATTACCTGTGATATCAACAATTTTGGAAAGGCTACCATCGGTTGTTTGAGTTTTGAGTTCAAGATTAACCAGCGCCAGATCGGATAAACGGGTATTATCATTGGCAAAAACCATAATTTCATCTAATGGTTGTAATGGTAAATCGAATTTCTTTTCAATCACCTGCTGTAGATTAAAATGTTTAACGCTGATTTTTCTTAACGGCATTTCACGTCTGATAATAAGACCAGTATTGAGATCGGTATTTTGTTGAAAATCCTGAATAGAATGAATTACATCTGTTAATTTTAATTGGTTATGCCATTTTACAGCTCGTGGGCGATGGAAGTTACCTTTTAAATGCACCACATCTTCAAAATCCTCCAGTACAGTACTGACTTCAACCATATCACCATTTTTTAATGAAGTGTTTTTGCCAGATTTCTGACTCAGGTCGACATCAATCACTGTGGTAAAACCATTTTTATTTTTACGAGTAATGTGCGAAACGTTAGGAAAGGCTTCCGGTGAATAACCACCAGCCAAATCAATTAATTGACTTAAATTCTTTTCGTTTTTCAATTCATAAATTGCAGGTCTTTTGACCTCGCCATCTATACCAACTGTTGCGCCTACTGGCGGAATATAGATCACATCGCCTGGTAATAATCTGACATCTTTTCTGGTGTCACCTTTTTGTAATAAATCGTATAAATCCAGTGTAGTAACAACTTTACCATTTCTTTTCAGTTGAATTTTTCTTAAAGAGCCTATTTCCTTGACACCGCCACTAACGAACAAAGCATTGGTCATGGTTGACAAGGAGCTGACCGTATAAGAACCTGGTTTAAAAGCTTCACCTAACACAAAAATGCGAATTGAACGTAACTCGCCCATTGAAATAACAGCTCTTACACCAATCATTTGTTCAGCTATTTTTTCTTCAATTAATTTTTTTGCATCGACAAAAGATAAACCACTTAAGCCAATAGGTCCCAATTCAGGAAAATGAATGCTGCCGTCACGATTTACGGTTAGATTGTGTTGTTGATTTTCTTTACCCAGCAACTGAATTTGAAAAACATCGCCAGGCCCTACTACATAACTGGCAGGAACAGGAATGTCATCAGCAGGTGCAAAAGTGGTGGGTAAGCCTGCAAATAAATCATATCCATATTTTTTAATTTTACCGGAAGATGCTGTTTTAAAAGATCCGGGCATTTTTATTTTGTCCGAACCTTGCAACATTATCCCTTCAACAGAATCACGCTCTATAACACCTCTATCATCTGTTTGGTATTGTGTTCCTCGAGGAACAACATTTTGTCGGGAAGCATCCTTTCCATTCTTTAAATCATTCATATCAGGAATGGAAGAACATATCTCATCAAGATTATATCCCGCCATTTTCGCCATTTGTCGCTGTTGCGGCGTAATATTATCACATTGAGCTTTAAGTAGCTCTGCCTGATCCTTTGCAGCAAAAACTGACTGGCTTAACAGGCCAGATATAATGGAAAATAAAAGTATGGTTAGAATATTATGTTTCATTGTTAATTCCAGATTTAATTCTTTTTTGTCCTGACAAATATATTAGTTAGCGTAACCGCCATTATATGACTTCGAGATTTCTTGTTTGGAAGTATGTAGATATGTAAAGTACCACATTTTATTGTTTCAGGCACGCTACCGCCCGTGAGTTATGGCTCTCAATATACCTATATTTAGAATACAAATTGTAACTTTGCCTTCAGTATTCAAGATCATGGATAAACCACAATCACCAAAAACAACCTAAACAAATTGTCAAAGAAGAGTTAAAAAGAAATGACTTCCCTATTTAATCCCTAAAAATCAAACCATTAATTGGTTTGTACAACTTTGTTATTATTTAATTCAAAATTATCTTTTATCATTATAAAGTTCAAATGAATCTCTCATTTGACTGGCGAAGATTATATCTTATATCAATGACATAAGACCAGTTTAAAAATAACTATATCTGGCGTTTTTTATTACTTTTTAAAGGAAAATAACTATCTGAAAAATAAAACGTTTATTTTTTATACGAAATGGTTATTGCTTTGACTAAAAAATGCGCAGAAACCTGTTTATTCTTTTTGTATAGACTGGTTGTCAACTATCATTTGGCTTGTGTTGCCAAGAAAATCAATTAAAATAATAGCGCGCTCTTCGCCTGAGCTTGCCTGATAAATACCTGTTAACCCTTGGAACGGTCCGGATAATATCCGGACTGATTCACCCGGTTTATAAAAGCGCATAACAGATTCTTCTTCCATGGTGTTTTGTTGATTTAAAATTTCTTCAACCAGAGCAGTTGGCAATTGCGCAACATTGTGTGCAAATCTCACCCAGTCTCTCACACCTCGAGTTGATCTGACCTTGTGCCAGATGGGGCTTTGAGGAGAAAGATACACAAACAAATAACCGGAAAACAAGGCTTCATCGACAATATATTTCTTCCCTGCTCTCATTCGCTCAACTTTAATCATAGGACAATAAGCTTTAATTCCCTGATTAGCCAGATTTTCAACCGCCCTTATTTCCTGCTTGGGCTTGCTTGCCAGCAAATACCAGGCAGCATCTTTTAATCCTGAATCAATTGAAGGTTCGGAAGAGGTGCCGATTGGTTGATATTGTTTGATTGAATTTTCCATCTTCAGCTAATCCGTTAGGCCAGTGTTATTAGTCATCACCAGCTTTGAAGGCAGGTAACCCTGATTTTTTTCATTAAAATAATCGATTACCGCTTTAATTCCACCGACTTCAAATTTTTCCTGATAACTGTCTTTTTTTAGTGCAACATAACTGACACCTTCAATCATAGCATCATAGAGTTTCCAGCTATCATCAAATAATCCTATTTTAAAATCTATCGTAAAACTGGGTAACACATTGGGAATAACCCTTACCGTCAAATATCCTCGGTTTTTATTTTTGTTTAACCTTACTCCAACATATTCAATTTGCTGACCTTCATAATGTTCAAAGCCTTCCTGAACATATCGATGCAAGGTGTTATTAAATCCTGTAGTTAATTTGACTTTGTCATCATTCGGAAATTCTGACCATGATTCTCCAGATAATAACAACCTGAGAGTCGTTTGACTCGACCAGATTGGCATTAGC
>JAOUOC010000260.1 GCA_029880585.1 Gammaproteobacteria bacterium | reverse complement strand
AAATGGTGAATTAGACGCTGGTCTGGTGGATAAATTTATAAGGTGTCTTGGCGTCTATCCTGTTGGAAGTTTAGTAACGCTAACAACTAACAAGCTGGGTATAGTTGCTCACAGCAATAATGATGCGCCAACAAAACCGATGGTGACTACTTTTTTTGACTTGGAAAATAATCACTTTATTCATGCAGAGCAAATTGATTTGTCTAATGATGCGGATGCAAAAATAATAGAGTGCGTAATGCCTGATGATTATAATCTGGACATTGTGACTATTACAGAATATTTAATGCGTCAGGGATAGCTGGCAGGCTGCATAGGCAGCCTGTCAGTACCGCAATTTTATTTAGCTGGTGCATTTTCAAGGCTATAGAGCAAATAATCCCAGAATTTTTGTACTGAGCCAATATGGCATCTCTCATCAGGTGAATGAGCGCCACGAATTGTAGGACCAAAAGAAATCATATCCAGTTCAGGATAAGGTTCACCAATCAATCCACATTCAAGGCCGGCATGAATGACCTTAACTTCCGGTTTTGTGCCAAATAAATTCTGATAACCCTGAATCATCGTTTGTAAAATAGCTGAATCAGGATTGGGTTTCCAGCCAGGATATGCGCCTTCAATTTTTGAGTTTGCTCCAGCTAATTCAAAAGTTGCTGCAATAGATTGAGCAGCGTAGTCTCTTGCTGAATTAACAAGACTTCTGGTCAGGCATTGGATTTTAAGTTGAGAGCCTTCGTTTTTCACAATGGCCAGATTGTTTGATGTTTCTACTATTCCGTCAAAGTGATCACTCATTCTAAAAGGTGCAGAAACACAAGCTGCTATGGATAAGCAAATTTTTCTTAGTTGTGCTGGATTGATGATTTTTTCAGGTGTATCAATAGCTTCTGCTGTAATAGACAGGTTTGGTTCTGTAGCGCCTAATTCTGATTGCATAAGTGACTCGAAATCTTTTAAAACAGCATTAAAATCATCTTGGTTACCTGTAGGAATGGTTATTTTTGTAAAGGATTCACGAGGTATGGCATTTCGCAATGTACCACCGTTAAATTCTGAAACACAAAGACCTAATTCATCACCATGGCTCAATATAAATCGGTTAATAATTTGATTGGCATTACCACGTCCTTTTTCAATATCAAGTCCTGAGTGACCGCCTTTAAGCCCCCTAACGGCAACTTCAAAAGCAATATGACCGTTTGGTGTATTCTCAAGCTGGAGATCAATAAATGAATTGATATCTACACCGCCAGCACAACCAACGTATAATTCACCTTCATCTTCAGTATCAAGATTTAATAAAATATCCGCATCAAGATAACCTGGTTTTAATCCAAATGCACCACGCATCGAAGTTTCTTCTTCTATGGTGCAAAGTAATTCGAGAGCGCCGTGAGGAATATCATCAGAAAGCATTACTGCAAGACCTGCCGCAACCCCCATGCCATTATCAGATCCTAACGTGGTTCCTTTAGCTTTTAACCATTCACCATCAACCCATGTTTCTATAGGATCGGTTTCAAAGTTATGATTTGAGTCAGCATTTTTTTGAGGAACCATATCCACATGACCTTGCATGGCTATGGTTTTTCGATTTTCCATTCCACTAGTGGCGGGCTTTTTTACAATTAAATTACCCACTTCATCAAGTTGCGTCTCAAGACCTCGTTGATCGCAAAGACTGCGAATATGGTCACGAAGTTTTAATTCATGATAGGAAGGGTGGGGAATATCACATATTTGCTTAAATAATTGCCAAACCGGTTTTGGCTCAAGATCGTTAATAGTTGTCACAGTACATCTCCAGTCATTATTTGGTCAAAATTATACGATACTCGACTTGCAGATGGTATCAATCACGCTAAAATAGTTTTGCTGGTGGTTATTCTTATCTCGAGTTGAGGTTAATTAATCATATAGGTTGATTTTTTATTGATACCTTTTACAATGCGCTCTCTTCAACATGTAAGGATTCAGGATGATGCCTAATTTCAAATCAATTCATATTAAAGTATTTTTTCTTTCTATTACCTTCTCTGTAAATTTATTTGCTCAGGAAATTGTGGTAGATGACAAAGCTATTGTTTCAGATGAATACAAAACCTGTGAAGGTGATGACTGTAAAGGTAAATGGCATTCAAGCATAGAAATGGGTTATGTTTCTATATCAGGAAACACTGATTCCAAAACACAAAATAGCCAGTTTGCCGTAAGTTATGAAGAAGAAAAATGGCGACATGAAGGTATTTTCTCAAAACAAAAGAGCTTTTCTCACGACAAATTAACCAACATCGAAACGACGGCACAAAAAAGAGCGGCTTTAATCAAGTCCAATTATAAGTTTGGTAAAAATGCCTACGTATTTGGTTTGATAGATTATGATAAAACGGAAAATTCCGGCTTTGTCTATCAATCATCAATGATTGTTGGTAGTGGTTATCGATTTATTAATAGCGATGAACATATTCTGGATGCCGAGCTGGGTTATGGTCAACGTAAAAGTGAAACAGAAATTACCTTTATTGAAAATGAGGAAGATATTTCAAGATTTGCCATGAACTATAGTTGGAAGATGAGCAAAACTTCTTCATTTGAACAAAAGTTTTCCTCAGAAGCAGGTTCAGATAATACCATTACTAAAAGCTATTCAGGTGTTTCAGCTAAAATTTTTGATAATCTGGCATTAAAGTTTTCTTATTCTCAAAAGCATCAATCAGATGTACCTCTAGGTTATGAGAAAACTGAAAAGATCACATCTTTTACGCTGGTTTATTTGTTTAATCTTTAAACTGCAGTTGCTAGTTGCTAGTTGCTAGTTGCTAGTTTTGAAGTTTTATTCTTCCGTCATTCTGGCGCAGGCCAGAATCCATAAAATAATCTCTCGTTCCCATGCTCCTGCGTGGGAATGCATACAAAGCTCATATTTGTAGTAAATCTAACAGCTGGAAATGCTAACTATACTACCTAAAAAATCTTTTCTTAGTAAACACCCATGAAAATGGGCATCCATAAATATCTCAAACAACCTGTTGAATATTTGACCAAAGTGTTATAACGTGACGGCATAACAAAAAATATAAATAATCAATTCATTTAGAAAGGAGATAAAAATGAAGAATCCAAAAATGATAAATTCAAATATAGTCAAATTATTACCAGCAGTATTAGCTTTAGGCATCGTAGGTTGTGAAGGTCCGCCAGGCCCAATGGGACCAGCTGGTCAACAAGGAGAACCGGGAATATCAGGTTATGAAGTCGTGGTAGGGGAAACCGCAGTTGATAATGTCGCCTCAAAGCAATTAAGAGTTGATTGTCCTGAAGGCAAAAAAGCATTAGGCGCTGGTTGGTCTGTCTTAGATCCGACTAGCGCTATTCTCGATGGTAGAGCAACTTATTTCCAACCTGCATTTGATGGTTCACATTGGTTGGTCAATGCACAGAACAAAAGCGGATTTGCGCCTGAGTGGAAACTTCGAGTCAGAGTTATTTGTGCGGTAGTTGCTGAGTAGTTTTCAGATAATAATTCCAATCAACACTCAATAATATTCACTGCCAGGCCTCCTCTGGCAGTTTCCTTGTATTTATTTTTCATATCTTTGCCAGTTTCTTTCATGGTTTTAATGACTTTATCCAGTGAAAC
>JAOUOC010000259.1 GCA_029880585.1 Gammaproteobacteria bacterium | reverse complement strand
CTAAATTCCGGAAACATCTTTTTATTGATAGAGGAATAAGACACAAGTCCGCCAATAATAATAATCCACATCAAAAGATTGGCAGCCACAGAATTACGGGCGAACCAATCTATAATGCCTCCCTGGCGATGTGGCATCATTGTTGACTACCTTTTGATTTCCGGGCTTCAGGTGAATCTGACCCGGAATCAGATTGTTTATCTTCTGAAGAAAGCTCTTCCACTTCTTTTTCAGACTCTTCTTCAGCTTCCTCAGCCAATTGCATATTTTGAATCGGAATTGCGATGTTAGTTAGTATTACTCTGTCACCATCATTCAGACCTTCTTTGATATAAACATTTTGCCTGTCAGCATAAATCACATCTACATCGACTATTTTGAGTCTTTGTTCCTGATCCAGTAGAAACAACTGATTTTTTTCATTTAATAATCTTCTGGGCAATTGGTAAACATCTTTTATTTCCCGACTTTCAATCTCGGCGTTAACAAATGAACCAATTAAAAGTTTTTCATGTTCAACATTTTCTGTGACAAAACCGTATGGATCCTGAATTTGTACTATCAGATAATTTACACGAGTGTTGTAATCCAGAATCCCCTCTGAACGTGACACCTCAGCTTGCCATGTTGTTGTTTTTTCACCCTCATTAAGAGACAGGATTACAGAAGAACCTGTTGCATCTGCCTGATTCATTGCAGGTGTCTTTATGTAAGAAAATTCATTCGATTTGATGGGTAATCTGATTTCAGCATAATCTACTGCAAAGGTTTCTGCCATTTGAGCACCTGTTGCTACAAATTGACCCACATCTACTTTCTTTGATTTCACCATTGCATCGTAAGGTGCTTTTATTTGTGTTTTTTCCAGTTTAATTTTGGCATTTTTCAGATCAGCCTCGGCGGCTTTTACATCTGCCTTTGCCTGTTGTAATTGTGGCGTTCTCAAAGCCAGTATGGGTGCCTTATCTATTGATTTACCTGTCAGTTTCCATTCCTTAACGGCCTGTTTGTTTCTGGCCTGCTCTTCAATAAATCTGGCCTGCGCTGCTTCCAGTCTTGCTTCTGCCTGCAAAAGTGCAACCTCATAATTAACCGGGTCAATGGTCAACATGACTTCACCTTGCTTAAAAAAACCGCCTGTAACAAACTTTTCAGAAACACTATTCACAACACCGGAAACTTCTGCCACTAAAACGGTTTCTGTTCTCGGTAATACGCTGCCTTGAGAAGCAATAGAAAAAGTCAGGTTTTGTTTTTCAATTGTCATGGTTTCGACAAACGGCGCTGATATTTCAGTAACAGTTCGCTCAGGAGGTGCTTTAAAAACTGCCAAAAGTACGACAATCGACAACGCCAACATTACGAACCCTAACGGCGCATAAATAAAATATGCTCGCGCCATGGTTCTGCTGTCAACAGTTTGCTCAACAGAAGACGGGGTAGATTCTTTTACATCTGGATTGGCTGTACCGGGCGTATGCCTTTTTCTAGTCTGTTTTTTACGTTCCGATCCTTCAGAGGATATTGGAGAAGTTCCCATAAGAGTTACTCATAATACTTATTGCAGCTTGATTATATTTAATTGTGAATAAAAACCTATTTTTCAAATGTAAATTAATGCTAATGAAGGTCTTTTATTAACAAATTAACACATCTCGAAGTGATTTCCACAGTAAGGGCAGTTTGCCTCACCGTTTTTAGCAAGATCCAGATAAACTCTGGGATGTTGATTCCAAACCTCCTGTTCTTTTGGCGGACAGCAAACTGGAAGTGAGCCAGCATCGACCTTAAATGTATTGCTATTAGATTGTTTTGTTGAATTTTCTTGTTTTGACATATTATTTTGACCTGCCATGATTTTTCTCCAATAGATTTATTGTTCCAATAAAATAGACAACGAAATGAAAACTTTATGGAAACTGATACAAGGTCACATTTTGAATGAAATAATAAAAATAATTCATAGCAACCTTAAAAAACCATTTATCCGTACAGTATAATACAACACACTTAACATCAGGAGAAATAAAATCATGCAAACCATTCTAAAAGGGATATTTTTATTGCTACTTGCTTTACCGATAAATACTTTTGCAGAGACTTTCAAACAGTCATCGGATATAAAGCTGGTGAGTCAGTATGTTTGGAGAGGTGTAGATTTAAATACTGAAGAGGCGGCCATTCAGGGACAATACCACCTTCAATCAGATTTTGGTTTGTGGTTTAATCTTTGGGGCTCCAATTACGACTTTGGACTGGATGATGGCGTACAGATAGACTTATCAGCCGGTTTCAAGATCCCTTTGGATAAATCTCTCTTCATTAATTTAGGCATTAAAGAATATACCTACACAGGTTCAACCGAATCCAGTACCGAATATTTTGTAACTTTTGGTGGTATTCCTCTCGGTGGTTTTTCTACAGATTTTAGTTATGCCAATGATAAAGACAGAGAGACTGATTACCTTGCTGTAGATGCAACGCATAAAATCAATAGTAATTTCAGCCTTGCATTGCACTATGGCTACACAGACTCAATTCCTGAAAACTACTCTGATGTGGCTATTGGTATTGATTTCAATCTGGATAGTCGTCTTAAATTGAGTGCCAAATTTACCAATAACAGTAGAAATACCTTAAATGATGAAGACTACTTTATTATTAGTATGAGATATGCGTTTTAATTTGCGGTTTGCTATTCACTAGCTTCATCAGTGAAATATTTATCCCAAATCCGGGTCACCTGTTGTAATTCTGTTTCAAACAGGTCAGACGGGACTAGTAAATTTTCTGCCTGTAATACCATCTGATTGAGATGATCTCGATAGCAAGCATAATGTCTGCTTAATATGCTTGCTTCCTTTTCGTCAATAAACTGTTGCTTTCCTGCTTTTATGATTCCTTCAATAGTATTTTGGGGAATATCACCCTTCCAAAGATGAAACAGACAAAAATACTGGGTTAAAAATTCAATATCAATCAAACCGCCTCTATGCTGTTTAAGATCAATCAGATCAGACTTTGATTTATCCAGTTCAACCATCATTTTATTACGCATTTTGACTATCTGACTTTTCAATTCGTTTTGCTGTTTATGCTGGTTAAGCACCTGATAACGTGTCAGATCAAATTTTCCCTTTAATGCAATATCACCGGCAACAAATCTTGAGCGAACCAAGGCCTGATGTTCCCATATCCAGGCTGTATTTTTTTGGTAATCATCAAAAGCATCTATATGACTAACCAATAGACCGGAGCTTCCTGATGGCCGCAGCCTCATATCAACTTCATACAGAGGTCCAAGATGGGTTCTGACAGAAAGAGTATGAATCAGTTTCTGTGCCAATCGGGTATAAAAACGATTATTACTGATTGGAGATCTTCCCATAGTTTGCATATCCAGCGGCGCATCAAACAGAAAAACCAAATCCAGATCGGAGCCAAATCCCAATTCACCGCCACCCATTTTCCCATAACCAATAACGGCAAAACCTGACTGATATAAATCATTAACTTCTGCTTGACCAGCGTCATATTCTGTTGATGTTGATCGCTGTGGTTCACCATGCTTGCGGATCAATTGTTGCCAACAGAAAACAAGAGCGTTTTGCATAATGACTTCAGCCAGCAAAGTCAGATATCGTCCAACTTGCGCCACATCAAACTGGTGCGTCAATAAAGCAGCA
>JAOUOC010000258.1 GCA_029880585.1 Gammaproteobacteria bacterium | reverse complement strand
CAAAAGCCTTTGCTACTTGGTGCCGACATTGTGGTTCATTCGACCACTAAATACATCAATGGTCATAGCGATGTTGTTGGAGGGGCGGTAATAGCAAAAGATAAAGAGGTTTTTGAAGAGTTAAAATGGTGGGCAAATTGTACTGGTGTCACAGGCGCTGCATTTGATAGCTTTTTAACTATTCGCGGTTTAAGAACATTAGATGTTCGAATTCAGAGACATACAGAAAATACCACACGATTGGTTGAGTATCTGGTTGCACATCCTCAGGTCGAGCAGGTTTATTACCCTGGATTAGTTGGTCACACAGGACATGAAATTGCCAAAAAACAGCAAACCGGTTTTGGTTCAATGGTTTCTTTCAAAATTAAAGGTGGTGAATCAGAGGTAATATCATTTTTGTCAGGGTTATCAATTTTTTCGCTGGCAGAATCGCTCGGTGGTGTTGAAAGCTTGATATGTCACCCTTCGACGATGACACATGCGGCCGTTTCTTTACCAGAGCAGGAAATAGCTGGTATCACTCAAAACTTATTAAGAGTTTCAGTTGGAATTGAAAATATTGATGATTTGATTGAGGATTTCGCCAGAGGATTCGACCGAGCTAAATTACAACTTGCCAGTAGTGCATGAAGCTCTTAAAAGTTAAGTGAAAGAGCTCCACAAAAAAATTAATAGTAGGGGTTTTCTCCCAATTGATGTTCAGTGGCGTCTTTCACACCTTTAACTTCAGGGATTTTTTCCATCAAGGTTTTTTCAACGCCTTCTTTCAAGGTGACATCAACCATACTACAACCATGACAACCACCGCCAAATTGTAAAATAACAACCCCATCTTCAGTAAAATCGGCCAGAGCAACCTGTCCACCGTGACTGGCTAGTTGTGGGTTGATTTCAGATTCAAGGATATATTTGATTCTATCGACGACAGGCGCATCATCATCCACTTTTCTGGCTTTTGCATTCGGTGCGCGTAAAGTCAGTTGGCCGCCCATGTCATCGGTTTGGTAATCAATTTTTGCTTCTTCCAGATAAGGAATACTTTCTTCATCTACATAGGCATTAAATTGATCGAATTCCAGTTTGAGATCACTTTTTTCAATGGCGTCTTTCGGACAATAAGAAACACCACATTCTGCATGAGGCGTACCGGGGTTAACCACAAAAACGCGAATGCCGGTTTCAGCATCCTGACTGGATAACAGTTTTGTGAAGTGTTCTTGTGCCTGTGGCGTAATATCGATCATATTTGAGCTCAAAGTTATGGTGGATGTAAAACATATCTATTTTAACAGAAAAGCTTTAAAACTAATCCATGTGTTTTATAAGGGAATTAAAACAGAATTAAGGTTTATTAGCATCATTTTGATATAGTCCTATTGGTTTTAAAACAAATAAAATTACAATTAGCATGGCAATAACCAAATAAACAGACATAATCTTCATTACATCCTGAAAATTCATACCATTGTCAAACAACCAGCCAAAAGCAACAGGTGCTATAGCAGTTGAAACGACCATGATGGAAGTTACCATGGAGCGAATTGCGCCCAAATTGTTTTGACCATAAATTTCAGCCCAAAGCGAATTCACAATCGGGCCACTTGAGCCAACGGATAATCCCATTAAAAACATGAATACTAGCGTCAAAATCGGATAATTACTGTCGGGTATTAAGATCAACATGCTAAAGAGTAATGGCAGCAGATAAAAACTAAAGAGTTGACGAGAGTTAAACTTGTCCACCAAAGCGCCGACTATTAAAGAGGACTTAAGGTGTGCGAAGGCATAAATAATAAAACTCATTGCAAACCATTTCGCGTCCCAGTTTTTATTGCTTAATAGTTGATGCTGATGAATAAAAATTCCTGTGACAATAAATGCTGGTGATAGAATTGCGGGTAATAATAACCAGAAATTTTTATCACCAACTACTTCCTTTCTTGTCCAATGGCGTTTAACTGGATCTGTATCTGAATCATGCTGATCGGCAATCAGATGTAATCGTTTGCTGGAATGATTAAGTAGCCATATCATCAGTGGTATATAGAGCAACACCAGTGCGCCAGCTAAAGCCAGCCAGGTATATCTCCAGCCAACCAGTGTAATTAAGCCAAAAGCAAGACTGGGTAAAATGGCTTCTCCCAATGGCATACCAAAAGCAACAAACCCTAGAGCTTTGCCGCGGTTCTTATTAAAATGTTTGGCCATAGAAGTAAAGGCAATGTGAAACATTAAGCCCTGACCGCAAAATCGTAACAAAAACAGACCAATGGCCAGCTGCCAAACATTAGAAGCAAAAAATACCGATAAGCAGGCTATCAGTAATCCAAGACTGGTTGCCGTGGTAAAGGTTTTCACAGCTACTCTGTCAAACAAACCGCCAAAATAGAGAATTAAAAGCCCACTGGCTAAAGTTGCTGT
Organism: Gammaproteobacteria bacterium; assembly: GCA_029880585.1. GTDB lineage: Bacteria > Pseudomonadota > Gammaproteobacteria > Enterobacterales > Kangiellaceae > Aliikangiella. Next base: position 1,319 of record JAOUOC010000258.1, on the reverse strand, counting down.
GGAGTAAATGGTTCCATATTCCGTGCTGGTAAGCTCAAATGCCTGCTGAAATGATGCACCAAACCAGGCAATAAAAAATGATTGACCATAATTACCAAAAAATGCCGTGAGTAAACCGAACATCAAAAAATGCTGGTTTTGTTTGGTGAAATGGTAATAGTCTTTAATCATGGAAGCCTGTCTGGAGTCGACAAAGAATCAAATTGATAGTAAAAAAGAAACGCTATTCTACAGTGAGATTAATATCCGATAAATGAAAATCTAATACATGAAATCAGATTTTGTGACAATTATTCCGGATAACGTCGCTTTAATTCCTGATAAAGTTCATCAGAAAAGTTTTTACTGGAAACATCCAGCATTTCAATGGCTTCAACCAGATGCTCATTATCTTCCTTGCCATGCCATACTTTGTGATAAGTGCCTTCCTTGTAACCATGATCCTGTCTGAAAAAATTCAAGACATTTTTGCCAACATAGCTTGAAAATAACTCTGAAAAAGGCATATCAATTTGCTGCATGCAGCCAGCAAAAAGCGTGGCATTAAAGTTTTTGGTTTGCAGTGTGTCCAGTGCAAGGGCTTCAAGAGTGGTTCTAAATTCGGTGTCTGTTTTTGGTGATGAGAACTCTTCAGCCAAAGTCTCTGCAATTTTTTTCTTATCATCCAAATCAACCAAACGACAACTCAATCCAAAGTGGAAAATATCTACCAGTTCCAGTTTCACCTGAGGCATATCCGGTGACTGATGCTTCCACCATTTCCAGCCATAATGATCCAGCATTTCGCCACACTCAATCCAGATGGCGCGGTACCATTCATAGCCCTGCTCTCGCCAGGATTCATTGACCTTGGTGTTCATCGCATCTTGTAAATCCAGCATGGTGATTAGTTGTTGTTGTGTTGATTGAGACATACTAATTTTTTCCCTTGAATTCATCAGAACGTAAATTAATAAAAAGTATTTTAACATTGATTCGCTTGATAGCAGATCATTTTTTGTGGATTCCCGCTTTCATTGAATTTGAGACCAAAGATCGTCCCATTGTGGATTTTTACTTTCAATCAGTTCAATTTTCCACTGCCGCCGCCATTTTTTAATTTGTTTTTCACGAGATATAGCTTCTATTATCTCTTGATGTTGTTCAAAATAAACTAATCGATTAGTACCATATTTTTCTGAAAAACCTTCAACCAATTTATTTTTATGTTGCCATACACGTTGAATCAAATCGCTGGTTACACCAATGTAAAGAGTGCCATTCTTTTTATTTGCCATGATATATACATAGGGTACTTTTTTGTTCATATTATTTATTTT
>JAOUOC010000257.1 GCA_029880585.1 Gammaproteobacteria bacterium | reverse complement strand
TTCTTTTGCTCATGCTGCTTATGATGATCCTCTGATTTATATGATCGGCAACCAGTATGGTGAAGAATACCTTAAAGATTTGGACATTACTTTCACTGAAGGCTTTCTTAAATTGCCAGTTGAACAACAAAAATTAAAGGCCATTGCCAGTGAAATTGCAACCGTCATTCATCAGCAGCAAGCCTTCGGTATATTTCACGGTAGTAACAGTTGGTTACTATCTCCGGAAAAGAGTGCTTCTGGTAGCGCTGTTCTTGTCAACGATCCTCATATTGCCTTTAGCCAACCTTCTGTCTGGTATGAGGCTTATCTTGAATCTGACAATACCAGTCTTTACGGCCATTTTTTGGGATTGGTGCCCATGCCTATGCTGGGATTCAACGAAAAACTCTCCTGGGGTTTAACCATGTTTGAAAACGATGACATGGATTTGTATCTGGAAAAACTGAATCCTGAAAATGATAATCAGTATTGGGTTGTCGATCATTGGGAAGATTTCGCCATTCGTGAAGAAATCATAAAAGTTAAAGATAAGCCAGATGTAGTCTTGAATATTAAAACTTCTAGACATGGTCCAATTGTTAATCATTTGGCCAAAGACTTTAAAAATGCCGCTTATTTATTTCCAAAGCTGGAACAACCCATTGCGATGTCATGGGCTTATCTGGATGCGGAAAATGGCATAATCCAGACTTTTTATGAGTTACCATTTGCCGATACGGTAGAAAAAGCCGCCAGTGCCGCTTCAAAGACTTTTGCACCCGGTCTGAACCTGATGTATGCCAATGCCAATGGTGACATTGCCTGGTGGGCGATGGGTAAATTGCCAATCAGACCTGAGCATGTGAACAGTAAAACCTTGCTGGATGGTGCCAGTGGCAAAGATGATGTATTGGGTTATCATGATTTCAGTTTAAATCCTCAAAATGTTAATCCAGAGTCCGGTTATATATATACGGCTAACAATCAGCCAGATGATACCGGCATTGGTTTGGTTCCGGGTTACTATTCTCCCAAGGACAGACCTTTAAGAATTACTCAAATTCTGGATTCCAAAGACAAGCATTCTGTGGATGATATGAAAGTGATGTTATTGGACAATACGGTTCCGGTTGTTTCATTGTTTCAATCGATTTCCTTACCGATTTTGAAGCAGCATCGTGATGCGTTTTCTTCCAATGCACAACAAGCCATTGATATTTTTGAAAAGTGGCAGGGCAATCATGATCCTGAAGAAGTAGCAGCCACATTATACACACGTTATCGATTCAAATTAGTAGAATTGGCAATGGCCGACGAAATTGGCCCGGAACTTTTCAAGAGTTTTCAACATAACTTCTTCCTGGATCGCACCTTGTGGCGTTTGATTCCTAATGGTTCTTCCCCCTGGTGGAACAATGTAAAAACTGATGTTGTTGAAACTCAGGAACAAATTATTGTTCAGGCGTGGAAAGAGACCATTGAATTTCTCGAAAACAAGATTGGTACAGATGTTCATGCATGGACAAGAGATAAAGATGTAAGTCTGCTACATGCTCATCCTCTGGGTGCAGTCAAACCTCTGGATCAGTTGTTTAATGTTGGGCCATTCCCCAGCAACGCAGGAAAGGAAGCTATCAATAATATGATGTACACTAACAAAGGGGATGATTTGACCATTATGTTAGGGCCTTCAACTCGCCGAATTATTGATTTTGGTGATATTTATAATACATGGGGCATCAATCCTACAGGTCAATCTGGTGTGGCATTTGATAAGTATTATGATGACCAGGCCTATGATTATTCTGTTGGAAATTATCGTCCACAAATTATTGATAGGAAAACTTTAGATCAAAATAAAACTGAACGTCTAAAATTAATACCATTGCATTAGTATTAGAGGCAGTATGTTCAGACCGGACCATAAAATAAACCTGCAATACCTGAGACCTTGTTTCAGGTATGTCTGTTTTTTGTTTCTGATGACTGTATTTTTTATCAGACCAGCCTTAGCGGATGGAAATACTTTTCGTCTAACTAATGGTGATCTGTCTTTTATACCAGTTGAAAAGGTTCAATTTCTGGAAGTGCCCGATAATTCACTAGAAGACGATTATTTTCTGCAAAACCAGCAACAAGACTGGAAAACCCTTGATGGTGTTGAAGAATTTGCCTATGACCAGACCTACTGGTTCAAGATCCAGATTGAAAACGACAGCACCATTAATGATTGGCTAATTTCTGCCGGATTTTGGTATCAGGCAACATTCTATTTTCAAAACAAAGATTTATCCTGGAACAGGTTTGAGACTGGCGCGTTAAAAACTTCCAGTGAAAGACAATATCCTGGTTCACTGCCATTAGTCAAAATACCTCTTATTGAGGGAATGAATCATATCATGGTAAAGGTTGATGGCTTTAGGCATGGAAGAAAGATATCTTCCTATCATATTCGCGTCATGCCAGAAAAAGATTACCTTGATGAAATGCATGAAATCCAGTCAGAACAAATATTTTTTGTTGGTATGGCTCTTGCCATCGGAGGCTTCCATTTGATCCTATGGTTTTGGTTAAGGGAAAAAACCTATTTGTGGCTTGTGGCATCTGCGATCGCCTGCACCTTTTATTTTATAGCTGTATTCGGGATAGGAATTGATTGGCTTTGGCCAGAATCCCCGCTCTGGAATGACTACGCATCTGTTATGCTCTCCTCTTCGACCATGTTAGTTTATATGTATTTTGGCGCGAGTTTTCTAAGACTAAAAGAAGAATTGCCCCTTGCCATGAAAGCAATTTACTTCTTGTCTATATTGATTTTTATATCAATTCCTTTTGGTTTAACTAAAAGCATGTTTTTGATAACTGTAAAATCTTCTCTCATCATGATTCCTCCTTTGGTTTTAATTGCTTCAGCCATAAATCTTGCCTATAGAAAATTTCTTTATGCCTGGTTTTATATTATCGGTAATATATTTTTATTAGTGTCCTTGATCGTTTGGCCAATCATTGACATTGGTTCAGGTTTTTCATCGGATTCAGTTTTCGCAATTGCCAGAATTACTCAATTTAGCATCGCAGTACTGGGTATTCTGTTGGCCTTGGGTATGGTTGAACGTATGCAATCAATGCGTCAAGCCATGTTGCAGCAAGCGCTTGAGAATGAACGGCAACGTTCTGAAGAGGAAAGACAAACCAAAGCCTTGATTCAGGCGCAAAATATCGAACTGGAAAGTTCAAACAAGGCATTAAAAGAACTGGATATTTTAAAAGATGACTTTTTAGCCAGAACTTCACATGAGCTCAATACGCCTTTAAGTGGCATTATCGGGTTATCGCAAATTTTGCTGGATGACAAGATTGATCTTACCGACAAAGAAAGACGTGAATATCTTGATCTGATTATTTCTCGCGGTGAACATCTTAAGGATCTGGTAAGTGAATTGCTGGAGTTTGTCAAAACCAGAAAAGAATCTATTACCTTGTACCCTGAGGTTATTGATGTCAAAACGCATATCAACAAAGTGGCATTAACTTTTGAAAATCAGGCAAAAGCAAAAGGCCTGAATCTGATATATCAAAATATTGTTGAAATGGATTGCCGAGCAGATCCCAGACGATTCAGGCAGATCCTGACAATATTGTTGGACAATGCCATAAAATACACTGACAAAGGCGAGGTTGAAATAACCGCCAAGGCAGAAAACAATACACTGTTGGTACAGGTAAAAGATACCGGAATTGGTATCAAAGCTGAACATTTATCAGAAATATTTGAGCCATTTCATCAGT
>JAOUOC010000256.1 GCA_029880585.1 Gammaproteobacteria bacterium | reverse complement strand
TAAGAGTCGATAGTTAATAGTTAATAGTTAATAGTTGATAGTTGATAGTTAATAGATTAACCTTTTCCTAGCTCCTAGCTCCTAGCTCCTAGCTCCTAGCTCCTAGCTCCTAGCTCCTAGCTCCTAGCTCCTAGCTCCTAGCTCCTAGCTCCTAGCTCCTAGCTCCTTCTATCCTCCAATTAACCGTTTTCCCGGCATAAAAAGGCACAATCGGCCGCCCATTTGGCAGTGTGATTTCCTGAGGAATTTGCCATGGCGATTTGATGAGCGTTATCGTGCTTTCATTCACGGGTAAATCATAAAATTTAGCACCATTAATACTGGCAAAAGCTTCCAGTTTATCTAGCACGCCCAAGCCTTCAAAAATATCAGCATAGAGCTCAATAGCACTCCAGGCGCTATAACAACCGGCACAGCCACAATCAGCTTCTTTTCTGGATTTTTCATGTGGCGCAGAATCAGTACCCAAAAAGAATTTTGCATTACCCGAAACAACGGCATCACAAAGTGCTTGTTGATGAATATTTCTTTTTAATACTGGCAAGCAATAATTGTGAGGATGGATGCCGCCAACCAGTAAATCATTACGATTAAGCATTAAATGTTGCGGTGTAATGGTAGCGCCAACCTTGTCTGAGGAACTGATAACAAACTCAACTGCATCTTTTGTGGTGATATGTTCGAAAACAACCAACAAGCCTGGAAATCGTTGAGTGATAACTGATAAATGACGATCTATAAAAACTTTTTCACGGTCAAATACGTCAATATCCCCATCAGTTACTTCACCATGCACCAATAATGGCATCTTGACTTCACTCATGGTTTCGAAAACCGGATATAAACTTTCCAGTTGACTAACTGCTGCATTGGAATTGGTAGTTGCGCCTGCCGGATAGAGCTTTGCAGCAGTGATATTTTTTTCTTTGGCTTCAATAATATCCTGTTGAGTCGTTTGGTCAGTAAGATACAGTGTCATTAATGGCTGGAAATTATTACCGGCGGGAAGTGCGTTCAATATTCTTTGTCTGTACTCATTGGCCATCGTTGCATTGGTGACAGGCGGCACAAGATTTGGCATAACAATCGCGCGCTTAAAACATCTGGCAGTAGCCGGAACTGTTTCCCCCAGCATATCACCATCTCGTAAATGAAGATGCCAATCGTCCGGAGTAATGATGGTTAGTTTTTCCACGTATATCTCAATAATAAGATGAATAATGAAGAGATTTTATCAAAGTCCGAGGCGACTGACAGCAAACTTTAAATAATTTCCTAGTGTCGGCTTTTAGACTTTACCTTTTTATTGGTTCGCTTGGCCTTTGTATACCTGCTCACTGGTTTAGCTTTAGATTTATGGCTTTGCCTTGATTCCTCTGCCGGAACCAGTTGATTAGGTCCATCACCAATTAATTCAGCTCGATTCATTTTAATCAGCAATGTTCTAATGGCTGGCCAATTGTTTTTGTCATGATATCTCAGCAATGCCTTATGTTCGCGTCGACGTTTGATATCTTTCTCTGTGTACACAGCCTCACTTTTGTAGGTGACCTTGTGTAGCGGGTTCTTCTCTGAATGATACATGGCAGTGGCAAGAGACATGGGAGAAGGATAGAAATTTTGAACCTGATCCAGCCGAAAATCATTACGTTTTAGCCAGAGAGCCAGATTCAACATATCATTGTCGTCACAACCCGGGTGCGCAGCAATGAAATAAGGTATTAAATATTGTTCCTTGCCAGCCTGTCTGGAAAACTCATCAAACATTTGTTTGAAGCGATAATAGGTGTCCATACCTGGTTTCATCATCTTTTCCAGTGTGTTTTGTTCACTGTGTTCCGGTGCAATTTTCAGATAACCACCCACATGATGGGTAACCAGTTCTTTGACATATTCCGGATCTTCAACGGCAAGGTCATATCTTAACCCTGAGGCAACAGCCACCCGTTTAACACCGGGAATAGCTCTGGTTTTACGATACAGCTCAGTTGTTTGACTATGGTCGGTGATCAGGTTTTTGCAGATAGTCGGATAAATGCAGGAAAGTTTTCGACAATTTTTCTGAATTTCATCATCTTTGCAATTAAGATGGTACATATTGGCCGTTGGCCCACCGAGATCGGAAACCGTACCGGTGAAGCCGGGAACCTTGTCGCGCATTTCTTCAATTTCTTTGATGATTGATTGCTGGGAGCGACTTTGAATGACTCGCCCTTCATGCTCTGTAATTGAGCAAAAAGTACAACCGCCAAAACAGCCTCTCATGATATTCACCGAAAACCGTATCATTTCATAAGCAGGAATTCTGGCCTTGCCATAAGAGGGGTGAGGGACTCTTTCATACTCCAAATCAAAAACGCCATCAATCTCGTCTGTTTCTAGCGGAATGGGGGGCGGATTTACCCAAACCTCCTTACTGCCATGTTTTTGAACCAGTACATGTGCATTATGTGGATTAGATTCAAGATGCAATATTCGAGAGGCATGGGCGTAAAGTGCTGAGTCACCTTTTATTTTTTCAAAAGAAGGCAAGCGAATAACTGTCTTGCTTCTATCAAGTCCAGCCTTACCCATCAAAGGCATTGGAATAACTTTAATTGGTATTTGCTGATCAGTCGCCAGCTTTTCTTTCTTTACTTCGCAGTTAGCTTTGTCATGATCATATTGATAGGGATTCTTGCTAAAAACATCTTTTATTTGTGACTTTGATAAGTTGGATGGCCAGTCAATTCGAGTCGAATCAACCTCGTTCCAGCCTTGCGGAATTTCGTCTCTTACCAGCGCAGTGCCTGGAATTGAATCCAGTTCCCTGACTTCGCGCCCCAGCGATATCTGATGCGCGATTTCAGCCATAGCGCGTTCTGCGTTACCATAAACCAGTAAATCGGCCGCAGAATCGATTAAAACAGAGCGGCGTACCTCATCACTCCAGTAATCATATTGTGCAATACGACGTAAACTGGCTTCAATACTACCGATAATTGTCGGCACATCTGAATATGCCTGTTTGCATTTTTGGGTATACACTATCACTGCGCGATCAGGTCTTTTGCCCGCAACACCGTCCGGGGTGTATGCATCATCGCTTCTAATTCGCTTGTCGGCAGTATAGCGATTGATCATCGAATCCATGTTACCGGCGGTAATACCAAAAAACAGATTGGGTTTACCTAGAACTTTAAAGGCATCAGGGTCATTCCAGTCTGGCTGGGAGATGATACCTACTCTAAAACCTTGTGATTCGAGAAACCGGCCAATAACAGCCATGCCAAAACTGGGATGATCAACATAAGCATCACCGGTAACAATAATAATATCGCAACTATCCCAACCCAGATCGTCCATTTCTTTTTTGCTCATAGGCAAAAACTTTGCACGGCCATAGCATTCTGCCCAATATTTGGGATAGGAAAATAAATGTTTTTCGGCACTTAACATGAGATATTAAATATCCTGTTGGGAATGAAAACTGTCTATAATGGATATATCAGCAAATTGTAGGCAAGTATATAGCTAAGGCAAGTTAAGGATAAGTATTTTCGTCAGAAAATTGGTGGTTTTGGTCAAGATTTTCATTTGCATTAGAGAAATTGAGGTGATTTTGATTTTTATTTTCTATTTTTTGAAATAGTTATAAAAATCATTTCAAATTTAATGGAAAATACCTTTCATCTGCGTATACTGTGCCTAAATGTCCAAAAAACAGTCAAATATTGTATGTGTTATTTGATTGCAATCGGTGAGTGGTAATTTGAAAATTTCATCTTTTAACT
>JAOUOC010000255.1 GCA_029880585.1 Gammaproteobacteria bacterium | reverse complement strand
ATGTGCAATATCAGGATGGAAGTTTGTAAGTAAGAAAATACATTATTACAGCAAAACCTATGAAATCATTCTCGGAAAATAACTGTTCCCTGAGCTGGTCTAAGGGTGTCGTTCCTGTGAACAAGGTGAATTGCGAAGCAAGAGAGGGCAGCCCGGGCTGGGCCAGAATCCATTTATATAAGAAATCATGTCATAGCGAGGAGCTTGCGACGTGGCTATCTCCTAAAGGCAACCGTACTCATACGTTACCGATATGTTTGGCGGATGACGCTTAGCTTATCCGCCCTACGGAGCTCGTAAAATAACTGCTCCCTGAGCTAGTCGAAGGGGCTCATTCTATTTTGTTAAATTGCCAGTGGATTGGTTTGTAACACCAATTTTGCTGTACTGAACAGGAAAAAAGTAACAGCTGCAAATTTTCAACAATAATTGGCTAGGAAAACTACTCAATTTTATCTCTCCATTTTGGCTGAGAACTATTCAGGTATTTTAAACTCTTTGTACTCGAGCAATAATGAAGAGTTGTCTTTTTATTATCATCAACAAAGAAAACATATAAGTCTCCTACCTCAACTTTATTTGGGTAACAGTTAGTTATTGCCTCAAGACCCGGTTTGATAAAATAACCATTTTTAGGCGAACCCTTAATAGTTTCGACTATTTTTAGGTCATATTTCTTTTGTGTAAATCCAGCATTATCATCAATACTTATGGTATCAATTTCACCTATGAACACATGTTCAGCCTGCTTTGAAGATTCTTCTATACTTGGGCGTTTTACACAGCTACATGCAAATGCCTGTGAGGCCATAAATAAGGAAAATATGAGAAATATTAGCTTCATGTTGTTTACGTCCCTAGGAGTTATTACATGCTCTCAACCAATGTGCCATATTCACTTCAGTTGTATTCAGGAGAGAATTCCATCTGTCATTCTCACCCATAACCTGAAACACAATTATCTTCAAAAACTATTGTAGGGCGGAATAGCATTGCGTTTTCCGCCGTTTGTTTTTTATTTATGACTTATTTATTAATAATCTAACTTTTGAAGTTGCATAGTAATATATTTTCTTGTCAATTCACCAATTTTTGGTTGTGCTCCTACTTCCATTTTAAATACTTCTGATGACTGATATTCTTTAATTATCCTTTCTTCATTCTGACTCAGTTTTGGCATATTGACCCATACCCCATTTAACGGATACAGATTTCTTAGTTACAATACGAGAAAAGAGGTATCCAGATGTCAAACAGAAAATATACAAAACAGTTTAAACTTGATGCAGTCCAGTTAGCCACAAACGAAACACCGCGGAGAGCAAGTCCCTCTCAATTGCCATTGTTAGGCCTTTTTTAAATCAATAAAAACGGTTTGAGGAGTGTTTGATTCCCAATATATCCCAGCGCCGTACTTATATTCGTCAGTGATTTTTCTCAGTTCTGTTTCGTAGTACTCGAAAATTGTAAACCTGAATTTTTGCTCCAAATTAGCTTTTTCAACGTCCGTAGTCACCTTGATGACTAATTCATACTCACTAGCCGTCCATATAAATTTGTCCTTGAAAAAGGCTTGCAAAGGTGAAACGTTGCCTGGGTCGGCCTCAATGAGTTCAGTAACATCTCCAGCCATTCTAGAACGTTTTTGATTGATATCCGCCTTTAACCTTCCCTCCATTTCTCGATATTCGCGTTCTTCGTCACGCGCAAACCAATTTAGGAAATTGACAGTGTGTCCCCAATCTTCATTTGGCTCTATGGTAAACCTAGTAAATAGAACCGTATTTGTATCAGACTTGGTTTGATAATAGTTCTGTACCGGAAGTGACGCTACCTGACTACCATCACGAGAAACAATGGCTTCAATATTCTTTACTCGAAGTCTTCGTCCACCTATGTTACTGATTATGAGGTGAAGCTGAAGGTTAGGGTTTCCAACCCTATGAGTTAAAGCCAGCCGTGAATATGGCTCAATCTCAATTCGAGCTTTTCTGAATATAATGTGTAGCGGAGGTATTTGTGAAAGCAATACAGCCAAAGCTGCAACAACTACAGCCCAAAACGACCAGTTAAGGTATAACGGTATTTCCTCTGGCTGCATTTAGTTCTCCTTTTAGGCTAACGCTTAAACTCAGCCGCGCCGCTTTTCGGCGTCGGCTGGAGTGCCTTGATAATCATTGAGCCAACTCCCGAGCACATCGAAAATTCGATAAGCTATAGGCAACTAAACCAAAAGGAGAAAGCTCAATGAACTTTTACAATACCACACATCCCTTCTACTGTGGGATCGATTTACACGCTAGATTACTTTATGTTTGCATATTAAATCAAGCCGGTGAAACAATATTCCACAAACCCATTGCTGCAAAACCAGAACTGCTCCATGAAATCTTAAATCCCTACATCGGTCAAATTGTTGTTGGTGTTGAGTGTATGCATTGCTGGTACTGGGTTGCTGATTTTTGTGAAGAACATGATATTGATTTTATTCTCGGACATGCCCTTTACATGAAAGCCATTCACGGTGGTAAGGCCAAAAATGACCGTATTGATTCTTTTAAAATTGCTCAACTCATCAGAGGGGGAAACTTTCCTCTGGCCTATGTTTATCCTAAAGCAATGAGAGCAACCAGAGATTTGTTACGAAGACGTTTAAAAATAGTCAGACATGGCGCTCATCTCAAAGCGCATGTTGCCAATACCACCAGTCAATATAATTTGCCGCCCAATAAGGTTAATCTTAAAAATGTCTCTGCCAGAGAGAAGATCAGAACTACCTTTGCAGATAAGGTAGTTCAAAATAATGTGGACTTGGATATGGCTATTCTGGATTGTTATGCCAAAGAGTTAAACAAGATAGAATGGTTTGTTGAGCAACAAGTAAAGCAGCATAAACCAGTGGGCTATCAATTAATACGTAGCATTCCTGGTATTGGCCTGATTTTGGGATTAACCATTATTTATGAAATTGGTGATATTACCCGTTTTCCCTCCATTCAAAAGTTTGCATCCTATGCTAGGCTCGTTAAATGTAAAGCGGAATCTGCCGGAAAAACCTATGGAACTCAGGGCAACAAAATTGGCAATGCACATTTGAAATGGGCTTTTTCAGAAGCGGCTGTTTTATATTTGAGAGGTAATGAAAAGGCACAGCGTTATCTGGCCAAATTGCAGAAGCGAATGCCAAAATCAAAAGCACTTTCCGCGCTTGCCCATAAATTGGGTCGTTGCGTTTATTATATGTTGGTTAATCAAAAGGTGTTTGATGAGTCCAGATTTTTAAAGTGTTAGTCACACAATGGCACGAGCTTGACGCCTAACTGGATGTAACAGGTGAATAGTCTTTAAATAGATCGTTTTTATTATGTATTCAAAAGCATGGCAAAACACTGTTTATCTATCATTAACCTGAAGCCAGACGCCTTGATTAGACGTGCCATTGGTGTGCATTAAAAACAATGCGTTAAATTGCTTACACCTCAAGTGAGCCTGACACTAACTGGAAAGATTAGCCTATACACTTTGAATAGCGCCACATTGAGGTTGACCGATTAATGTCTAGTGCCCCAACTGACAAGTTGTTCCAAACAGTTGGCTGCGGTGAGACCGCAATAAGAGAGCCTCTATATGTGTTTGTTGTAAGTTTTTAACAACGACATCGACTAGCGAAGTAAACAGTTATACACATTGAATGAAGAATGGTCTGTGCGGGCTATTTTATTTTTTTGCCTATTGACTTCAGGTTGGCTCATATGTGTTAGAGCGAAAATAGTTG
>JAOUOC010000254.1 GCA_029880585.1 Gammaproteobacteria bacterium | reverse complement strand
TCTCGCATCAGATCGCGACTTGCTTCATAAATGGTTAACGTAGGATTAATCGTGAAGTCTTCTGCAATCAACTCATCAATCACCGCATTCCATTTGTCACTACCCCGCTTAGCGGTTTGCGTCCACAATTTGCCTGCTTCACCAAAACGATGTTGTTCGTCATTATAATTGTAATCAAGTGGATAATTCTGGATCACCTTGTCAGTAAACATGGCTTCTGGCAAACCATACCAATGCTCCATGGAATTTAAACCAATTCTGGCACTGTCCAGAGCATTTAAATGAACCACATCCAGTTGGGCATGGTGCATCATGGTTTTTAAATTACGCTTGTTAGCTTCATCTATTGCAGCAGAGAAAATATCAGGATGAGTACCAAAAAACTTGATACCTTTTGCGCCATCTTTGGCTATTTGCTTGACCCATTCTCTGGCTTCTGCCGGATTGGAAATCGGTTTATCTCTGCCCATACCAAAACCAAAATAAGGCACTATACGTGGTGCAGTGATCTGATTGGCTTCACTCTTTTTAACATGGGACATCACATAATTAACCCCGGCGAAACTGCCAGGTTCTCTAACCGTTGTGATCCCGTGTGCCAGCCATAATTTAAAGCTGTATTCTGAACCACCCACCTGATAGTCATTGCCAATATGCGCGTGCATATCAACAAAGCCAGGCATCACATAGTAACCTTGTAAATCGAGTTCCTTGTCACCTTTTCTGGCGACAGGTCGCTTACCTTTGATAGGAATACCCGGATTACCAACACTGGTGACTTCTGTGATTTTGTTTTTTTCAATTACAATATCCACCGGACCTTGCGGTGGCGCACCAGCACCATTGATTACTGTAACGCCTCGCAAAATCAAACGATTAAAAGGGCCTTCGCCTTCAGCTCTTTTCGGCGCATCTTTAAGTTCTGCCTGAACCTGCCCAATCATGGCAAACTGAATGCTGACGACTGTGATTATTAGTGCTGATAATAATTTAAATTTCATTGTAACTGCCTCTGATTATGATTTGGTATCTTCAGTCAAACGAATTCCATTTTCTTCAATTGTTATTTTTTTCTGTTTATATAAAGTGCCCAGCGCTGCTTTAAATGCCTTTTTACTGACACCGAAAACCTGATAAATCCTCTCAGGCGGACTCTTGTCGTGATAGGGAGAAAATCCGCCATCTGATGCTATCTGTTTTAAAATTTTTGTTGCTAGTTTATCTTCACTATCTTCTTTTCCAGCCTGCAATGCTATATCAACCTTGCCATCATTGCGAATTTTTTTGACCACACCCGATAGCGCCTGACCATATTGTAATTCGCGAAAAACATCACTATGGTGCAATAATCCCCAGAATTTTTGATTGACTACCACCTTGTAGCCCAGTTCAGTTTTATCACCAACCAACAGGTTCACCTTGTCTTTTTCCTTAACGCCCTTGCCTTTCTCATCCAGCATTCTGTTCAGCTTGCTACTGGCACAAAGTCTGCCTGTATTATCTTCGTACATATAAACCAGATGACTTTGACCCGATTTCATTGGTTTGGCTTGTTGTCCAAAAGGAACAAACAAATCTTTAGGTAAACCCCAATCCATAAAAGCACCAACATTGGATGTGGAAATCACTTTTAGACAGGCGACTCCGCCTAATTCAATTTTTGGTTTTCGAGTGGTAGCAACAATTTCATCTCTGGCATTCTGATAGATAAAAACCTGCAGCTTGTCGCCTACATTGCAATTGTTTGGGGTCTCTTTTTTTGATAGAAAAACACTGCCCAATTGGCCAGCAGATAGCAAAGTACCTCGCTCGGATTTTTGAGAGATTTGCAAAAAGTTAAACTGGCCAATTTTGATCATAATTTGCTATTTGCCCTTTGAGTTGGCACCTGATAATGAGACATCATAAGTGTGATAATCTCCCTGCGGTTTACCTGCTTTTTTCCAGGCATGACCATAAACTACCTCACAAGTAACGGGAAGTTCACCGGACTCCCATCGCATCGTATCATAGATTTTTTCCAACACTTGCAATTTATTTTTTCCCGTCAAACCTTTGTGCCGATTGTGATGATGATTTTGCGCACCAACCGATTTGATATCCTTCATTAATCCTTTCAGGGTTTGATAGGTTAAAGTGATCATATCTCTGTCTAAAACAACATTTTCAAAACCGGCATTAAAAACCTGATCGCCCACATCATGCATATCCATAAACGCATTAACATGAATATTTTGATCCACTTGCTGCCAGGCTTGTTTTAATTCTGTTAAGGTATCAACGCCCAAGGTTGAAAACATCAAAAGTCCGCCAGGACGCAAAACCCGATTCCACTCTTTGAATGTAACTTGAAGATCAGCTAACCACGGCAACAAAAGATTAGAAAACACAATATCAAACTGATTATCTTCAAAGGGTAAATGATTAGCATCCGCCACCTGATACTGCACTTTTTTAAATAAACCTTGAGACTGTTTGGCTTCCACAATCATTTGTGGCGCAATATCCACGCCAAATACTTCAGCCTTTTTATAGGTCTTCTTTAATTCTCTTGAACAATATCCGGTCGCACAGCCAACATCCAGAATTTTCGCAGGTTTAATATTCATATAGTTCAATCGCTCAAAGGTACGACTGGCAACCTCCTCTTGAAAAAAGGCGGCCTTTTGGTAACTTTGTGCAACTCGATTAAAAGCGCGAATTATGGATTGTTGATCTAATGACATATGATCTAATGACACAGGTTTATCGATTATTAATTGGTTGCATCATTATCTAACAAAAATGCGCAAACATCATCTACGAAACGCTGACTATCGGATAAAAAAGGTGCGTGGGCTGATTTATGATAGACCACCGAGCGAAAATCCTTGAAATATTGTGTCAGCGCTTCAGCAGATTTACTTGAGACCATGGAATCCAGACGACCATAAAATGATAAAACCGGTTGATTAATGTTATGCAATTCTGGCGTCAGATTAATATCATGAAAAATATCTAGCCCACCGCGCAAAGCTTTTTTGGCAGGTTGTCCATGTAAGAAAACGGCTTCCTTTAATAATTTAATATCTTCTTTTTGGGTTGCGCTGCCCATAGTTTGAATACCGAGAAAACGAATTAGCGTACCCTCATAATCTTCTTCCAGAAAATCGATAAAACTATT
This sequence comes from Gammaproteobacteria bacterium, assembly GCA_029880585.1. Lineage (GTDB taxonomy): Bacteria > Pseudomonadota > Gammaproteobacteria > Enterobacterales > Kangiellaceae > Aliikangiella. Next base: position 619 of record JAOUOC010000254.1, on the reverse strand, counting down.
CAGTACTTCCATTTTCATACCCAGCTTCCAATCATCTCTTGAAACAAAACTTGGGTTGGCACAAACCAGTATTAATTTTTCGACCTGATCAGGATAGTCCAGTGTCAATCTTGTTGCGACAACACCACCTAAAGACCAGCCTAACAGATAACACTTTTCGGGCAACACGCTTTGGACAGATTCAGCTAAATAATCAAGGGTGTAATCACCGTTATAAACACCGCTGCGACCAAAGCCAGGCAGATCGATATTGTAGACGGTAAAATGTTTTTCCAACGCTGGTAAAATGGTTTGCCAGATACCACCATGCAGCCCCCAACCATGCAATAAGGCGAGTGCTGGACCTTGACCGGAAATTTCACAATAGGGTTTTAGGTGCATGGATATTATTGATTGTCGAATCTTTAAAATTGGCGCATTGTGCAATATTAAGGAAACGAATACAAATCCTATGCTCTGTTATTGCCAAATACTCTTCTATTACTAAACAATCGGCTATTTCTCAAATACTAACCCTAACCTGTCAAACAACCGCTGATCTTTTTCATTTTCAGGATTATCCGCCGTTAGCAACTTATTGCCATAAAAAATCGAATTGGCTCCCGCCATAAAACAAAGC
>JAOUOC010000253.1 GCA_029880585.1 Gammaproteobacteria bacterium | reverse complement strand
TGGATGGCGACAATATTTTTGCTGATAGGGAAGATGATGTCGAAATATTTGAAGAGGCGGTCGATATCTTTGAAGAGGAAGATGAAGAGGAAAAAGTAGAACCACCTGCTATTTATTTCCTTTCCAGCGGTGAGCAAAACCAATATACAGTAGCATTTGCCAAGGCTGAAAATTCTTCGGACGAAGAAAATATGTTTTATCGAATTCAGGGCAATATTGCAGGTGATTTGGTTTATCAGGGGCCTTTACCCGGGAATTTGTATAATGATATTGAAAGAGATTATTCAGATTATCTGGAGCGACCATGAAGCCTTCAGAATTAAAACGAAATAATTACGGTTTTACCTTACTTGAGGTTTTAATTGCATTGGCAATTTTTGCCACGTCAGTAGCTTCTCTGTTGGTTAGCATAGATAATCAAAACCGTGCGCTTATGGAATCTGAAATTCAAACCTTCTCCCATTGGGTAGCATTGAACAAGATGGCGGAAACTCGTCTTGAAGATGAGTGGCCAAAGACAGGTGTTACTCGCGGCACGATAGTAATGAGAAACCATGAATGGCATTGGCTGCAAACTGTTTCAGAAACAACAGAAAAAGATTTGCGTCAGGTAGAAATTGAAGTTCGCTACGAAGAATCAGACGAGCAGTTTTCCAGCCATTTTGTCGGATTTATTGCCAACAAATCAAAAAAGAAGTAGTTCAGATTATGAAAATTAACAGGTTATGAAGTTCACAGATGATTAACACGGTTTATCAAAAAGCTTTTAGTTTAATTGAGGTTTTGGTTGCTCTGGCAATCACGTCCTTAATTGGCCTTGCTTCAATAAAAGCTTTTGATATGGCAAGCGCTTCTAATGAGCATATTGAAAAAACCAGTCAACGACTTAATCAGCTGCAAAGAGCATTTTTGTTTATTTCCAACGATATTCAGCAATTGGCCGAGCGAAAGGTAAGAGATGAATACGGAGATGTCATACCAACTATAAAGAGTGATCTTCAGGCATCAAAGCCTTATATGGAATTGACCCGTTTGGGTCGACGTAATCCGGCACAATTGCCACGTTCCAACCTTGAGCATTTGAAATACAGTCTTGAAGATAAAATTTTATACCGTATCAGTTATACCTACGCTGATGGAATGCAGGAAGAAGCGGGATTAAAAAGACCCATACTGAATCAGGTAGAAAAAATGGAGATCCAGTTTTATGATGGTGAGGAATGGCATGATTACTGGCCATTATCAGATGATGCTAACAGTGATAAAGCACAGCAAAAACCGGTAGCGATCAGATTTGGAATTGAAACATCCCATTATGGATTACTGGAAAGATGGTATGTGTTAAGGGATAAGAATTAAGAGCTAAGAGTGAAACAAACCCGATAAGTAAAGTTAAATGAAAGCTATTGATATTGGAAAAACAGGAATAAACAATTGGCGCAAACAAAATGGCGCCATATTAATTACTGTTGTATTGATTTCTGCATTTATGGCAATGGTATTAATTCGAGCAAATCAGATTGTGAGCTATCAAAAGCAGTTGGGCAGCAATATCCAACTGAGAGACAAGGCAATGTCTTACCTAAGCGGTTTGGAAGAGTTTGCAAAAATATCGCTAAAAAAATCTTTTGAAGATAACAAGGAATCAACAGTCCATCTAAATCAGGACTGGGCTAGTCAGGGGTTTTCCTTTCCCATTGAGGGTGGCATGATGTCGGCCACAATCAAGGATATGCAAAGTTGTTTTAACTTAAACAGTATTATTCATGAAGACCAACAGGGTGCTAATAATAACCAGCCAAATGCAAATTTTGGCTTTGCAAAACCAACTGGCGGTCAGGAAATTTTCGCTGACTTGATCCATCAAACCAATGAGGATGCAGGGTTAAATACCTCTGGCCTTGCAGCAGTGGTACGAGACTGGATAGATCCGGATATGGATGTGGCAGGACCCGATGGAGCAGAAGATAATTATTATCAATCGCTTGAAATACCCTATCGGGTGTCAAATAACATGATTGCCCATCCAAGTGAATTGCTGGCAATGAAAGATTTTAATCGCGCTATTTATAATGGATTAAGAAGTTATATTTGTACTTTGCCAGACAAAACAGTAAATAAAATCAATATTAATACAGTCACTTCCGAGAATTCAGTGCTGATTTATGCGGTATTAAATGCACCAAACCTGACTTTAGAGCAGGTTAATAACGCAATAGGCGCGCGTCCGGATGAAGGATTTGGTAATATAGCCGAGTTTCTTCAGGAATTAGGCCAACAATTACCCAAGGATGTTAAAGAAAAGGCTGATAAGTTTTTGACTGTTAACAGTCATTATTTCGAAATGACAGGAACAGTCATTATAGGTAAAAATGGTGAAACAAAAGTGGTAGTGAAAACCTTGTTAAAAAGAGATAATAGCAATAATTTTGAAATTATCGGCCGATATTTTGGTAAAGAATAATGGAAACAATAACCATAGTTTGGGGCGAACAGAATAGTCCACAATTTAGCTGGTATGTTGATGGTAATTCATCATCTGGCTCTTCGTCATCAGGACAAACAAAGGCCTTGCCTGATTTGGAGCAAAAGGTCATTTTAAAAGCGGATCTGGCCAGTTTATCCAGTGCTTGTAAAGAACGTAAGGTAGTCTTGGTGCTAGCTTGTCAGGATATTTTACATACTCAGGCTGCTTTACCGCCAGGCGCCAAAAAACATATTAAAAAGGCGCTTCCCTTTTTACTGGAAGAAGAATTTGCCGAATCTGTTGAAAATATGTTTCTCGCCACAGAAGAAAATAGCGGTGACATTGTAAATGTCAGAGCCATAAATCGTTCCTATCTTGAGGCCATTTTCCAAGCCTTTGAACTGGCTGAAATTGAAATTGATTTTGTATGCAGTCAACTGGATCTGATCGAAAAAGCAGAAACCGGTTACCAGGTGGTTTTAACTGACCAACTTGCGTTGGTAGTTGATGATAAGAATCATCGCTGGTATTGCAGAATTGACCAATTTATGTGGTTGATCCAAAAACAGCTGGATGCAAATGACACTGAAGAATTGCCTGTTGCTATTCCAATGCAGGTATATGCCGATGACCAGAAGCAAATAGATATGTTTAACCAGCAATTGCCAGTAGGACGTTTTGCTGCCGAAGCTGAAAAAATTTCTTCTGTTGAGCAAAGGCTTAACGCAAATTATTCAAAAGCAATCAATTTACTACAAGGTAGTTATGCCAAAAAAACAGACAATAGCGAATTTAAAAGCCTGTTGATTCAACTGGGTACTGTTGTTGCAACAGTATTGGTCGCCTATATATTTTTACTGGGATCCCAGTTATTCCAGTTAAACAAGCATCGTCATGAGTTGCGTGAGCAGAGAGTAGCATTTTGGAAAACAGCTTTTCCTGACAGGAGAGTACCAGGCAACCCGGATAAGGAATTGAGAATTTATTTAAAACAACGCGGCGCTGTTCAGGACGGCAATACCTTTTTGACCTTGTTGCAAAAAGTCACTGCTGAAATGGGAGACTTGCAAGCCATTTATCCCACCAATATCAGTTACGACGCTGCTCGATCAGAAGTTCGTCTGGATATAGTTGCCAAGGATCTTCCAGCACTTAATCGTTATCGTGACCAGCTAAAAGCAAAACAATATTCTGTAGAAATGTCATCGGCAACGCAACGTGGTGATGGTTATTCCAGTCGATTGATTGTGAGGGGTCAGTAATGGAAGCAATAAAGCAGTGGTATCATGATTTGACTGAGAGCGATCAAAAGGTTGTTTTAT
>JAOUOC010000252.1 GCA_029880585.1 Gammaproteobacteria bacterium | reverse complement strand
TATTTCTCTATTTCTCTATTTCTCTATTTCTCTATTTCTCTATTTCTCTATTTCTCTATTCTCTATTCTCTATTTCTCACAAAAACCCCTGTTCTCTCATCCACTCATCATTATACATTTTGGATAAGTATCTGTTACCAGTATCACAGACCAGTGTCACCACAGTTTTTGGCTCTGTCTGAGCACGACAATAATTCAACGCCGCTTGCAAAAGTGTGCCTGTCGAAGAACCACCCATAATACCTTCTTTTAACAATAATTCTCGGGCTGCCTGAAGTGCATCCTTGTCTGAAATAGCATAAGCCACATCTACCAGACTCATATCGCAGATGTCGGGAATAAAATCTTCACCTATACCTTCAATGACCCAACTGCCGACTTCCGGAGTTTCACCTGTATTATGCAATGGCGCCAATATTGACCCTTCAGGATCTGCCAGCACAATATCTATATTTGAATTTTTTGATTTTAAAAAGCCACCAACACCACTTAGTGTACCACCGGAACCAACACCACAGACAAAGGCATCCACCTTCCCATCTGTTTGTTGCCAAATCTCTGGGCCAGTATTATCAAAATGCGCTCTGGTATTTGCCGGATTGGAAAATTGATTGATAAAAAAACCATTCTTTTCATCTGCGATTCTGGCCGCAACTTCCTGATAATATTCCGGATCACCTTTTACCACATCAGATCGGGTTCTAATCACTTCCGCACCCATTGCACGCAAATTATATTCTTTCTCCATACTCATTTTATCAGGCATAACAATGATTAATGGATAGCCTTTAAGTCCGGCTACAAGCGCCAAACCCAAGCCAGTATTGCCGGCAGTAGCTTCTACAATGGTATCGCCAGGTTTTAACTTGCCTTCTGACTCTGCTGTTTCTATCATGCTTAACGCGATACGATCCTTGATTGAACCCGTGGGATTATTCAATTCCAGCTTTGCATACAGGCGACATTTCCCGGTATCAAGATGAGATAGTTCAACCAGTGGTGTATTACCAATGAGATTAAGCACATCGATAGAATCAGATTTTGACATAGTATGTATCCTTACTATTTTCAGGTTTTTTCTGGCCTGAATTATAGCCTGAAAACCTGATTAACCACAAAACTAAAAATTCATCCTGGCTAAATATCGTAATTGCTATAACATTTTTTTATTAACTTGCCATTTTGCCATTAAAATAAGCTATGCTTTATAGGAAATGAGTACAAATAAAAAATTTTCATCGACCTCATATTAACTGTGTGGTTTTAGTCTGTTTTAATATAATTGGCAACTAAAATTGTAATGACAAAGATAACAAAAACTCTCGCACTAAAATACAAACTGGTCTTGCTGTTCATCATTGGCATTGCTGCTTCACTTCTCTGCTTTCACTTTTTCTTATTTAATGACATTCGTCAACAACTCAACTTAATAGACATTAACGAAGCTATATCTGATGCGAGATCAACAGTTATTGAAGGTTATGAAAACAAGGCATTTGAAAATAGTGAGTCCGCATCACGGTACATTAAATACTTTGAATCGATAGATTCAGTTCAATTAGCAGCGCTTTTGTCCAGTAATAAAAGTTTACTGGCCATCTACAACAAAGATAATGATGAGCAGCTGGTCGAGATAGACCCAAAAGAAAGGCTGACAATAGATGATAAAGAAGTACAGATATTTGAACCTGTGCTCATTGATAATAAAATCGCTGGATACCTTTATATTATTCACAATAAAGATAAACTGAACCATCAATCCGAATATTATTATTTCAAAATAATAATGATTTCAACCGGGCTTATCATTTTCCTTTTCTTGCTGGCAAATTTATTTCAAAGATACCTGTACAGTCCTGTCAAACATACAGTCGAAATACTTTCCCAGATATATAAAACCGGAGATTACTCCAAGCGCATTACAAAAATTTCCAGAGATGAAATTGGTATCCTTGGCCACTCATTAAACAAGTTTCTGGATATCATACAAAATCGTAAAGAGGAATTAACCGTTAGAAGTGAGCAATTAAAAAAGCTGGTGGATGTCAGAACAGAACAACTTTATCAAAAGGCACATTTTGATCCGCTAACTCGACTACCAAATCGTTATTTGCTAGTTGACAGATTGAATCAGGCTATTTCCAAATCCACACGATCAAGACTTCATATTGCCTTACTTTTTCTCGATCTGGATCGTTTCAAGGTGATTAATGACAACCTTGGACATCAAAATGGTGACCAGCTACTAAAAGAAGTAGCAAAAAGATTACACAAGGTTTCCAGACAAGGTGATACGGTAGCAAGATTGGGCGGCGATGAATTTATCTTTTTGCTGGAAAATTTAAATTCGCCTGAGGATGCAGCTAAAACTGCCAGAAGAATAATTGAGTGCTTCAAACAACCTTTTAAAATTCAACAACATATCTTACACGTTTCAACCAGTATAGGCATCAGCATTTATCCTAATGATGGAAGAAACGAAAAATCCCTGCTAAAAAATGCAGATGTCAGTATGTATCACGCCAAAAAGCTGGGGCCTGGCAACTACAGTTTTTATTCAAAAGATATGAATGAGTCATCAATGGAACGTCTGGCCATTGAAAGCAGTTTGCGAAGTGCCATTGCAAATAACGAACTTACAATGGTCTATCAGCCACAGTTTTCTATAAAGCAAAATTGCTATAAAAATGCAGAAGCCTTGATCCGTTGGAAAAATCCTAAACTCGGTCAGGTTTCACCCGGAATATTTATCCCTATTGCTGAAGAAACCGGTTTGATTAATCAGATTGATTTGTGGACTGTCAAACAGGCGTGTAACCAATTGCGAATATGGAAGGAAAAAGGTTTAACCGATATTACTATAGCGGTTAATGTTTCAGCCGGACATCTCATTAGTAATACTTTGCTGGAACTACTCAAAAAAGAAATTATCAGCAATCAGATTAATGCCCATCAAATTGAAATAGAAATAACAGAAGCCGTGTTTGTCGAACACACTGAACAAACCATTAAAGCGCTTAAAGCCTTCAAGAAGCTCGGGGTTAAAATTGCAATTGATGACTTTGGCACGGGTTATTCTTCCCTGCAATATATACAAAACTTCCCAACGGACACTTTGAAACTGGATGGTATGTTTATTAAAAATTTATTAACCAAAAAGGCAAGCAAAGGAATTGTCAGATCAACGATTATTCTGGCGCACAGTCTGGGACTTGAACTGGTTGCGGAAGGTGTGGAAAACCAGGAAGAATTTGATTTTCTCAAAGAAAATGATTGCGATTTAATTCAAGGCTACCTTCTCGCCAAACCTATGCCACCGGAACAGGCTTTTGAGTTTATTCAACAAGCCAATAGCGAAAAGGAATCTGCCTGATTTTCAGATGTTTAATCAGACAGATTATTTGTTTTATTACTTCTCAACAATCTGGTACAAGGTGACACGATAAAAGCCCAGAAAGAATAATTTGTCAGAAACAACCTTAATTCCCTTGTTTTGCTTCTCAGCCAAATCAGTCAATGTTTGGGTGACATCAGTTTGCCAGAAGTCTCCCAGAAAAGGCTCAAGCCTCTCAAAGCAGTATCGCGATACAGGAAAACGATGTAACCAGTGTTTCTTTGGCTCGGGGGCATACTCGGTGCAAACGATATGTCCACCCTTTTTGGTGATTCGAATGGTTTCAGATAAAGTACGCTCTCTTGCTTCTCTTGGCATTTCATGCAACAAAAAGAACAAAATAGTCGATGAAAAAGTATCACTTTTATAAGCCGTTCGTTCAACATTCATCTGCGTGATGTTTAATCTGTTTTCCT
>JAOUOC010000251.1 GCA_029880585.1 Gammaproteobacteria bacterium | reverse complement strand
TAACCTAACAAAGATCAAATAAAAAGTAGTGCCTCAGCACTCAAATAATAACTGTAATACTAGGTGAGGATAAATATGAAGGTTTTATTTACTACGTTGTTTATTTTAATGAGTTCATTTGTCTCTGCAGAGCAGAAAGTGGTTACCGATAAGGGTGAGGAAGTTATCCTGTATTCAAATGGTACATGGGAATATACCAATCAAGCAATTGAGAATAATACAGAGATTAAAACTAATAATCGCTCATTTAAAAAAACAAAAGACTCCACTTTTTTAATTAAAAGCAGCAAAAATAATACGGGTTATTGGATTGATACCAATAAATGGGAATATACAAAAACTTCAGAGAACAGCGATGTTGAATATCAGTTTAATCTTCGAGGTAGAGATTTATTTGGTATGACTATTGCCGAGGAAGTTGAAATGTCACTGGAAACTTTGGCTGACATCGCTTTAACCAATGCTAAAAATGTGGCGCCTAACGCCAGAGTTGTTAAAAAGGAATATCGTAATGTTAATGGTGTTAAGGTATTGTACATGGAACTGACAGGCACCATTGATGGTATCAATTTCAAATATTTTGGTTACTACCATACAGATGAGTCTGGCTCAACACAATTTCTGGCCTATACGGCAGAGAATATTGCGCCCAAATACGAAAAAGAGATTCAGGATTTCCTGAATGGTTTTACGCTGCAATAAATAGCACATTGATTGTAGCCTCGATGTTAATCGAGGTTTGACCCCTTGATTACGTAAACTCCATCAAGGCTACATACTATAAAACTGCGGCCAATTTGATTTGGCCACTATAACTTCCATAGATAGAACGAGTATGTTAATTTATGCACATAAAATAATAATACTTAATATGTAGGTAGTTAAAATGAATAGTATAAGAATTATTAATTTCCTTTTGGTTTTTCTTTTAATGCTTTTTTTGGGGTGTGCAAGCAATCCAAACAAAGATATTTCTGTTAGCGAAATGAAAAGGCTTGAAGAAAATAAAAAAAGAATTGAAGCTTTTTTTCCAGTATTGGCTAAGCAATGTAAACCACTTATCAATAAAAATTTAGAAATTAATCGTATTCCAATTAGAGAATTGAGTTTTAAAGATGCCAAAAAATTAATGGAAGCGCAAGTATTTATGGCAGATGAGCAGTATGAAGAATCCATTGCAATACTTACAGCAATGGAAAGTAAAGCCAATGATAATTACACAAAAGCTGTTCTAAATAGAAATCTGGGATATGCTTATGCGCAATCTGATCACATGAATGATGCGCTTGTTTCATTTAATAAAGCTTTAACTTATGGACAAAATAATTTACCCCATGAGATTCTTCAGACTTTGAGAGAAAATGTAGCAGGGTTGTTGTACAGCAATGATAATAAAAATAAAGCAGTATTCATTATGGAAGAATGGTTAAAAAATTCTAACAAGGATGTTGCAAGCGCTTATTATATGCTTGCCGCTATGTATGCTGATAAGGAAATTGACAGAATAAAGGATGCACTGTGCCCTGCTTATTTTGCGGTTACAAGCTCGGAGGAACCTAAAGAAAGTTATTATGTTTTGTTAAATCTTATTCAATATGAGCTGCAGGATTATATGGGTTCTGTAAATACTCTAGAAGTAATGATTAAACACTTTCCCGAAGAGGTTAAATACAAACGTTATCTTGCTTATGTGTATGAAAAACTGGCTAAGAATGATAGAGCTTTTGAAATATTAAGTGCCTTACATGCGCATGGCGAGCTTGAAACTAGAAAGGCATATGAAACGCTTGCTAAATTGTATAAAAAGAAAAATGATTTGGTGAATGAGAAGAAAATACTGAACGAAGCTAAAGCAAAGGGTTTGCTTGATGATAAGAAAAAGAAGTAAATATAGAACCGTAGGGAGGATAGGCAACGCGTCATCCGCCAAATAACTAGATAAAACTCATTTATTTTGTAGGGTGGGATACCCTACGTTTCCTGCCGCTGGTTTTTTTAATGAAAAGATGCGGTTCGTTCCTCACCAGCATCCTACGAAGAGTCGAAACAATAAAACACACTGTCGTTTTTAACCCAAAAATGGTATAGCTGTTGGAAATAAAGAAAAACATAAAACAATAAATCAGGGAGTATCATTAAATGGTTATCAATAATAATTTTAAAACAGGTCTTATCTTATTTTTCATTGGAATGCTGGGCGTTGCCTCTCTTGTTCCTTTAATTCCTCAATTATTAGCCTCCAAGGCTGATTCTTTGCCTTTTTCAATGGAAGTTATGATTCTAATTGGTGTTGCGCAATCATCTGTGATGTTGATTCTGATGATTTGGTTGGGAATGGTATTTTCCAAAAAGGTCGGTTTAACGGTACCAGTGATTTCCGCATTGGTACATTCTGAAAATGCACTTGAGTGGCTTAAACCACAAATCAAACCCGCTGTTATTGGTGGTGTGTTGGCGGGTGTAATTATATTGGTATTTTCCAGTTCTTTAATTGGTTATTTACCAGAGGAATTCATAAAAGCAGGTGAGAATTTTGTTATTCCCTGGTACGCAAGAATATTTTACGGTGGTATCACAGAAGAGTTACTGATTCGTTGGGGTTTGATGTCTTTTTTTGTTTGGGGTTTATATCGTCTGACCCAAAAGAAAGATTCTGAAATTCGGGATTATAATTATATAGTAGCTATTATTCTTGCGGCTTTAGCTTTTGGTATTCTTCATTTGCCAGTAGCCTATGCGTTAACGTCTAATGTTACGCCGCTCCTCATTGCATATATTGTGATAGGGAATTCTGCCTTTGGTTTTATCGGCGGTTATTTGTTTTGGAAGTATGGTTTGGAATGTGCGATTGGGGCGCATATGATGACGCATGTAACAATGATGGTTGGTTTAAGTTTTGTTGGGTGATGAAAGCAGTTAAACTTTTCTGAAGAGAGTTTCAAAAATGAAGATAATTGTATTTTTTGGTTTGATGAGTGTGTCACTTTTTTTAAAAGCAGTTGAATTCCCTCAGTTGCCATCACTAAGAGAATGCAAACCACTTATTGATAAAAACTTAAAAATTAATGTTCCTCCAATTCGAAACTTTAGTTCAAAAGTTTCCAAGAAGTTAATCGTTGAACGTGAATTTATGACTATAGAGGAGTTTGAAGAAACCATTTCAATGCTTATAGCAATGGAAGAGAAAAGCAACAATAATTATGATAAAGCAGTTATAAATAGAAATCTTGGATATGCTTATGTACAAGCTGGTCAAATGAATGAAGCACTCGGATACTTCGACAAAGCGTTAGCGTATGGCCACAACAATTTACCTCATGAAGTTCTTCAGAATTTGAGAACTAATGTTGCGGCCTTATTTTACTCAAACGATAATAAGAATAAAGCCCTGTTCATTATGGAAGAATGGATGAAAAATTCTAACAAGGATGATGCAAATGCCTATTATCTTCTCGCAGCAATATATGCTGATTCTGAAATTGACAGAATAAAGGATGCACTTTGCCCTGCTTATTTTGCTATCAAAAGTTTGGAGAAACCAAAAGAAAGTTATTATGAACTTCTGCTTTCTATTCATTATGAGTTAGAAGACTATGTTGGTTCTGCAAATGTATTAGAGGTAATGGTTCAAACTTTTCCTCAAAACATTAAATTTAAGAAACAACTAGCAACAATTTATGAAAAAATAGAACCGTAGAACCGTAGGGCGGATAAGCAAAGCGTCATCCGCCAAATAACAACAAACAACTATTATGCCAAATTATCGACGTAATCTTATTCCAGGTGCAACTTACTTTTTTACCGTCAACTTG
>JAOUOC010000250.1 GCA_029880585.1 Gammaproteobacteria bacterium | reverse complement strand
AAATCTTTTTCACTAGCATATCCCATTCGGCGATCGACTACCGTTGTATTCCAGCCTAATTCCGAAGATATTCTGACTAATGGAATGGCATCTATGCCGCCACCAAAAACAAGCAAGGAAGGTGCAGGGTTAACGCTGGAGATAAAATATTCTTCAGATAATCCTGAAACTAGGTCAGAACCTAATGAAGTTAACAATTGATTTTGATCTGATGTTAGCGATTGCAAATAAAAAGCAGATTGTCTATTTTGCAAATCCTGATACAACTGATCCAATTGCAGATAATGATTTTCTTTCGATACAGGCTGCAGCAGAACATGAACCATGCCACCACAACCAATACCCAATTGCCAGGCTACATCACTGTCTTCCTGTAAATCATAACAAACCTGAATATTTTCATTGAGGGTCAAACACTGTTTGGCTTTTCGCATCAGATCAGACTCAAGGCATCCACCACTTAACAAGCCATAGCTTTGCCCCAAATCATTCATCAACATCATAGCGCCAGCCTTACGATAGGCTGACCCTTTGGTTTCTATGATGGTTGCAAGCACCCACTCACAATTATCTTTTTGTGAATGCCATGCCTGCAATATGCGTTCAAGTCGGTTGCTCATGTTTGACCATATTCTCGATGAATTAATAGTTACAAATTCTTCTCAAAAAACAGCACAACTGCCTGTTGATATATGTCGCGATTTTCCTTCTTTCGATAACCATGCCCTTCATTAAGTGCATTCATATACCAGACTTTTTTACCTGCTTCTCTGAGAGATTTAACCACCTGATCAGATTCGGTCACTGGTACACGAGGGTCATTTTCACCTTGCACAACAAACATGGGAATATTGATTTTATCCACATGGTTGTTTGGACTGATAGCCTGCAAGTGTTTTCTCATTGCAGGATCTCTTTCATCACCATATTCAACCCGACGAAGATCTCGTCTGTAGGCTTTGGTATTTTCAAGGAAAGTCACAAAATTGGATATGCCGACAACATCAACTGCCGCTGCCAATTTATCACTATAGTGAACGGAACTGGCAAGTACCATATAGCCACCGTAACTACCGCCATAAACAGCAACACGCTTGGCATCCATATCTTTTTGAGTACCAACCCAGTCGAGTAATGCACCGATATCTTTTACTGAATCTTCACGCTTGAATCCATTATCCAGTTGCAGGTAGCTTTTACCGTAACCTGCTGAACCTCTCACATTAGGAGCAATAACAATAGCGTCGAGTTTATCTACCCATAGCTGATAGTCGCTTCTGAAGGATGGTCTGAACTGACCTTCCGGTCCACCATGAATGGCAATGATCACAGGATGTTTGCCTGTGGTTTTTGGTTTATAAACAAAAGCAGGGATCTGTCTGCCATCAAAACTCTCATAACGGATTAATTCAGGAATACTAAATTTGCTGGTATCCAGCCCACCGACTTCACTATCAGTCCATCTTGTTAGCTTGCCATGACTGAGAGGATTTTTTCCTAAATCAAGTACAAAAGTATCGCTGGGTGATTGTGGTGTATTTAAGGTTAAACCCAATTTGGCGGAAACCGGATTAAACTCCATTCCGCTGACTCGGCCAATTGGCATTCCGGTTACTTTTTTGTACTTTCGTGTTTTAACATCTAACAGGTAAAGTGCATCCATACCATCCTGATTGACTGTAAATACTGCTCTGGTTTTATCTTTATTGATGGCAAATCCACTGACATCCCAATTAATGTTTTTAGTAATAAATTCAGGCTTGTCACTGTTAAGATCTTGATATGCCAACTGCCTGAATTCACCTGATTGATTGGTCACATAAAAGAAACCGGCACCCTTATTATCAAACGAAAGTCCACTGTTGAAAGAATTATCTGTCTTACTACCGGCCAGCATGCGGATTTTGCCTGATTGCCTGTCCAGAACATGTATTCGGGCATCACTGATACTGACATACTGCTGAATTAATACACTTCTATTATCCTTGCTCCAGTCAGCCGCACCCCAGGAAGCACCATCTTCTGCTTCCAAAATAATTTTAGCTGTGTCGGGTTTACCTGCCTGCATCATCCAGACATCATTTGAACGACCATTTCTTTTCGTGCTTTGATATGCCATATATTGACCATCACCACTCCAGCTGATACCACCATTTCTTGATTTGCCATCAGTGACCATAGTTGATTGGCCAGTTTTATGATCCAACAAAAATATTTGCGCGTATTCACTACCTCCCGCATCCATGGTATAGGCAAGAAGATCGCTATCAGGATTTCTGGAAATGCCACCAATGGGTTCCTTGAAAAAGGTCATTTGTTTTCTCGCGCCCATCGGTTGACTGACCTGATGAATTTGAGAAACATCACCAAAACGGGTGGTCACATAAAGGCTTTTACCGTCTTTACTCCATCCCTGAAAAGGTGCTGAGCGGATATTTTGATATTGATTCAAATCATCCGCTATTCTTTGCGGTATTTCTGGTACATCTTCCATTACCAGATTGCCATTGTTGGCAACCCGTTTACTAACTTCAGCAAACAGGCTGTTTGATAACAACAAACTTGCAATAATTATTAACTTCTTCATTTTACATTCTCCTATAAAGCAGGATTATTAGTATTTAGCTGGTGTTTTATTATCAGGAGTTGACGCCTTGATAAAATCACGTAAGTCCTGATTGGATTGTTGTAAATCTTCATAACGCAAATACATCATATGACCACTACGATAGCCTTTAAAACTCAAGCGATCTTTCATTTTGCCGCTAGGGTCCAGTTGCCACATGGTATATTTGGCATCAAAGTAATTGGTTGCGCCATCAAAATAACCGGCCTGAATCATCACATTCAGATACGGGTTTGCCGCCATTGCCTGTCTTAAATTTGGACCAGTTTTGTCATTGGTGCGATCCCAGGGATGCACATTTCCAAACATGTTGTATTTTACATCGGTGCGGTACTTTAGCTCGGTACTGAAATAATGATTAATCGCTGGGGTAAACGAATGCAACCATGAGGTTAATTCAGAATTATAATCCGGACTATCACCAACATCTTTTTCATCCAGCCCCAGATAACGGGAATCAAGACGACCCACTGTTTGGCCTCGCTCTCTTAATAATTCTTTCCAGAAAAATCTTGTGCTGATATCCAGATTACTTTTTAAAACGATATCTGTTTTCAAACCACTGTAGTAAGCGACCTTTTTAGCAATAGCCTGTTTCTTGCCATTATCAATAAATCCGCCCAAGGCTAATGCTGGCAAATATTCATGAATGGCAAACTGTTCAGCTTCAGGTAAAACCTCAGCCAGATCTTTTTTCTGCAAATCTTCAGGTAACGCCTTGTGATACCAGGCCGCAGCAGCAAAATAAGGCAAGCGATTAACCACATCAACTGGTCCATCTCTTTCGATACCAATATCGGTTGGAGAAACCAGAATTACGCCATTGAGATACATCCACTGACGGTTTTGTAATTCAAGCGCCAAACCGGAAACGCGTGTCGTACCATAACTTTCACCAATTAAAAACTTGGGTGAAGACCATCTTTGATAACGAGTGACAAAAGTATTCAGCCATTCGGCCAGATATTTAATATCCGCATTTACACCAAAAAACATTTCTTTTTGTTTATCTCTTGGTGGCAACTTGCCTTCTTTATCTTTCAGTACGCGAGAATAACCAGTTTCTACAGGATTTACATAAACGATATCCGCCACATCCAGAATTGAATAGGGGTTGGATTTGAAACCATACGGTTGTAACGGGTAACCTTCTGAATCAACATTGAGCACTCTTGGACCTGTGTAGGCAATATGCATCCATACTGATGCAGAA
>JAOUOC010000055.1 GCA_029880585.1 Gammaproteobacteria bacterium | reverse complement strand
TTCCATAGTTTGTTTATCCGAGCAACTGGATAATATCATTGAACATAACAAAAAAAATATCAGTTTTTTTAGCATTGGTGGTCTCTTATTTAATTCCTGTTTTCGTAGGTTGGGGTGCAAACCCCAACAAAAATGGTTAAATTAAAAACTGAACAAAAATGTTGGGGTTCGTAAACTCACCTCCAACCTACGGGTTTCAAAGGCAGGAAACGGTATGCTATCCCGCCCTGCGTGCATGATGCTCATTTTCATGTTTAAGCGTCATGGTAATAAACAAAATGGCTAATACACATCCTGCAGTTAATAACACAAATCCGCCATCCCAACCAAAATGGTCAACAGTAAAACCTAAAGCAATGTTGGCAGCAACTGCACCACCCAGATAACCAAAGAGTCCGGTTAAGCCTGCAGCAGTTCCAGCGGCTTTTTTCGGTACAAGCTCAAGTGCATGTAAACCTATTAACATCACTGGACCATAAATCAAAAAACCTATAGCGACCAAAGCAGCCATATCTACAGTCGGGTTACCCGCTGGATTAAACCAGTAAACCAAAACCGCCATCAGGACTAATACCATATACAAGATAGAGGCGGGTGCACGCTTACCATCAAACCATTTGTCGCTTATCCAGCCACATAACAAGGTTCCCGGAATACCAGCCCATTCATAAAAGAAATATGCCATTGAACTTTTGTTGACAGTGTAATCTTTCACTTCACTGAGATAGGTTGGCGCCCAATCGAGTACACCATAGCGAATTAAATAAACAAAGGCATTAGCTATAGCAATATACCAAAGCAGTTTATTATTCAGAACATATTTAAAGAAAATTTCTTTGGCTGAAAACTCTTTTTCGTGCGCCTGATCATAATCGTCAGGGTAATCGTTATTATGTGCTTCGATGGAAGGTAAACCGCAAGATTGAGGGGTATCTTTCATCATAAAGAAGACAAAAATCGCAATAATGGTGGCAAAGGCGGCAGGCAGATAAAATACACTGCGCCAATCATCATTAAATAGAAACAAGCCCAAAATGAAAATTGGACCTATTAATCCACCACCGACATTATGAGCGACATTCCAGATAGATACCGTTCGGCCACGCTCATGTGCCGAAAACCAATGTACCATAGTTCTGCCACAGGCAGGCCACCCCATTCCCTGAAACCAGCCGTTTAGAAATAGTAAGATAAAAATAATTGTAATACTTTGGGTAGCCGCAGGAACAAAACCAAAGATAAACATAATAAAAGCGGATAGCAGTAATCCGGTCGTCAGGAAATATTTGGGATTGCTTCGATCCGATACGCTACCCATCAGGAACTTACTTAATCCATAGGCAATGGAAACCGCAGCAAGGGCAGTCCCTAACGCACCTTTACTAAAACCATATTCTTCAATCAGGTGCGGCATTGCCAGAGAAAAGTTTTTGCGGATTAGGTAGTAGCCGGCATAACCAATAAAAATACCGAGAAAGACTTGAAGTCTCAAGCGACTATATTCTGGATCAATTTGATCTTTTGGTAGCTTGGCTATATGAGGAGCAGGTTTAAATATTCCTATCATGGCTGCTTTGATTGTAATTTTTAGTGTTGGTTCACTATATAGAAAAGCCTTCTAAAAGGAAAGCCTGATTAAATGGCGATAGATCAGGCATAAGTTTATAATGTCGCAATCATTTAGTCATTAACCTTATGAGTTCCAGAAGCCAATGTCAGAAAGTGTAATATCAGAAAATCTAAAGCAATTTAAAAAGCGATTCCCCATTATTCATAGCCAAAAAGTGGCATGGGGGGATATGGACGCCTTTCAGCATGTGAATAATATTGTGTACCTGAAATATTTTGAAACTGCCAGAATGTGTTATTTTATTGAATCTGGTATTACCGATTATATGATGGCGAATCAAAAAGGACCGATACTGGGTACCAGTCACTGTAAATATATTAACTCGCTGACTTTTCCTGATGACATAGTAGTGGGCATAACGGTTTCAGAGGTTCATGCCAAAAGATTTAAAATCGAATTTGAAATATTCAGTGTCAAAATGGACAAGCTTGCTGCGCAAGGCTATGGTGTAATTGTGTATCTGGATTATAAAACCCAGCAATCCATTGAAATACCTCAAGAAATATTGGATGGCATTGCCAGACTGGAAAATAGAAAGGTTTAAGGTGTGAAGATGAGTTTATTTGCAAACTGGAGTTTTCCAACCAAAATCAGAGTTGGGCAGGGAAGAACAAAAGAAGTGGTAAAGATTTGTCAGTCGATGAATATCGATTCGCCATTGGTCGTTTGTGATGAAAATCTGGTGAATCTGCCATTTTTTAAAACACTGCTATCAACATTGGAAGCTTTAAACTTTCATATTTTCTCTGAAGTTAAATCCAACCCTACAGTAGAAAATATTAATAAGGGTGTTGAATCATACAAGTCTAATCAATGCGATGGTGTGATTGCTATTGGTGGCGGTTCAGCTATTGATGCAGGTAAGGCAATAGCTATGATGTCCGGTCAACCTGGAGAATTACTGGACTATGTTGATAAGAAAGGCAATTGGAAGAAAATTCAGCCGGGTAGTATTGCACCAATTATTGCGATACCAACTACCGCGGGAACAGGTTCAGAGGTGGGGAATGCATCAGTAGTAAGCAATCCTGTAGATCACAGCAAAAATATTATCTTTCATCCTGATATGGTGCCGCAATGGGTGATCCTCGATCCTGATTTGACGGTTGGTCTGCCGGCCAATTTAACCGCAGCAACGGGAATGGATGCTTTTGCTCATAATCTGGAAGCCTATTGTGTATCTGGATATCATCCTATGGCTGATGGAATTGCAATACAGGGTATGAAGCTTGTTAAGGAATATCTGCCACAAGCCGTTAAAGATGGTTCAAATATAGAAGCAAGAACACAAATGTTGGTCGCTTCTACCATGGGAGCAACAGCTTTTCAAAAAGGACTGGGCGGTATTCATGCTTTATCGCATACCCTTGGCGGGCTTTTCGATTCTCATCACGGACTTTTGAATGCGGTTTTGATGCCTTATGTCCTAAAACAGAACAGAGCCAGCATAGAAGAAAAAATAGCGCAACTCGCGCATCATCTCCAGTTGCAACAGGCTAATTTTGATGGCTTTATTAATTTGGTATTAGAGATTAGAAAAGAAATCGGCATTCCACATTCATTATCTGAAATTGGTATCAATTCGGAATCGGCAGATTTTGACAAAGCAAAAAGGGTTGGAGAGCTTGCTGTTAATGATTCTGTTGCCGCTGGAAATCCGATTGCCTACACAGCAGAGGAATATCAACAGATATTTGAAAGAGCGGTGGCGGGTGATTTGTAAGGTTCTGACTGATAGTTCCAAATCACCCTAAAACCTGTTGAGCTATCTAAATAGTCACACTTCTGCCTAAAAATATTGCTTCCATGAAATAAATGGCATCAAGTTATCATCATTGCCCAAATCAATCGCATGAGAGGATTTGGCAATTGAAAATGTGAAGTCACCTTTGTCTTTTGTTGCCTTGGTGAAGCCAAACAGAAAGGTGTTGTAATTATATTCAGCACCATTAACACCATCATCACCAAATAACTGTTTACCGACTGAAGCAGTTAAAGTCCAGTCATCGTTGAGTTTCCAGTTACCATCAAAGTGGTAATACAAATCACCTTTTATATAGATTTCATCATTGGCAGGATCATCATTTATCTGTGAATTAGCGATGTAATATATACCAAAGGTAACCCACTGGTAGGTGATGCTTCCATAGATTTCACCAAAGGAAATACCGGTACCAAACAAATCCTTGGCTTCGGGGTAATGATAGTAGGCATAGCCGACATTGTATTCAAATTCATCAAAACTTCCAGTATAGCCGCCGTATATATCCAGCTCGGTTTGGCCACCACCACCAATGTCAACATTTGACATCCAGGTTCCGGCATAAAAACCGTTACCGTATTCATAATCTAAACCACCTGAAATTGCTGCCTGATCCTGAGTTTGAGTCCGTCCTCTAAATACATAGTTGCTGGTTATGCCTATATTAGCTGACATTTCAACAGCAATAGTCAATGATGATGAAGTTAATAGAATAAAAGATATAAGAAACTTTTTAATAATAGAGGTACGCATGGTTTTTCCCTGTTTAAGTTAAATTTTTTACTGCGTACTTTTAATATTAGATTAAAGAATAAGAATCTGCTGAATTTTTGTTTGTATTCAATTGCTTATCGCAAATTTATAGAATAATCAGAAGAATTAAAAATAACGGCTTATTTTCTTCACGCGTCTTTGAAAAGGTTTTGTTTTGGTAACAGGATTGTTTTTAACCGGTGATGGTAAGGTGGCGGCCAATTGAATAGCCTGCTGAGGTGACAGTTGATTGGCTGAAATCCCCCAATAATGTCTGGCAGCCGCTTCAACGCCATATATACCACGACCAAATTCGGCAACATTGAGATAAAGCTCAAGGATTCTTCTTTTCGACAGGTTTTGTTCCATACCTATGGTAAGCCAGAGCTCATGCCATTTTCTCAGTGGATTTCTTGAGGGGCTTAAAAAGATGTTTTTAACCGTCTGTTGGGAGATGGTGCTACCGCCGTAAATAAAGCGTTTTTCAGACAGGTTATATTCCATGGCAGCTTGCAAGGCTTCCAGATCTATTCCTGAATGATCATAAAAACGGGCATCTTCTGCGACAATAATTGCTCTGATCATATTCTTTGAAATCTTGTCTATGCTGACTGGCTTCCAAAACAGGCGTGGCCAGTCTTTGCTATTATGCTGGTCATAAACATACTGTCTGATGAAATTTGAGCTTTGAATAGGACCTTTGTCATAAAGTTTCCAATCGGGCCAAATGCCAATCAGATAGCCCGTATCCATAATCAGGATCAGGATTAATAATTTGAAAGACCACTTCATTATTTTGAGTAGTCTTTGTGCCTGGAAAAATGGGCTTATGCGTCTTCGAAAAAAACTCATAATATCTCACACCTGTAATTCAATCATTACTATATAGCATATTTGGATATTTAAAATCCTGATTCAGTTCTAGTTTTCCTGATTGACAATAAAGGGATAAACAAGAGAATCAGTTCTGGTTCAAGTTACCATCAGGATAAATACACAATATTTTTTGCTTTCCACCTTCAATGGCAATAGCTGGCAAATTGGCATTACTGGAACAAACACCACCATCTGATGTAAACACAATATCTCGCATAAAATTGACTTTTGTAGGGCTAGGATAACTGATCCAGGATGTGTTATCAGGATTAAAACGAAACACCCTATCTGACATATTGGATGTGATCCAGATTTCCTGTGTTTCAGGATGAATGCCGACAGCATAAGGTACTTCATATTCTTTTGGCGCAAGTAGAGGCAATTCAAACACCTCAAAGCTTTCCGTTTTTGGATCAAACATCATAAGTGCGCTTTCTTCAAAGGAAGGGATCCACAAAATGCCTTTATTGTCGATTCTAAATCTTCTGGGGCCAGCCTTTGGTGTTTTATATTCAGTGACTTCCAGAGTAACAGGGTCAACAAAGCCAATATAACCGGCGTTTAATTTGGAATACCAGACTTTTCCATCAACAGGACTAATATCAATTCCATAGGGTAAATTCAAAATATCATAGCCGGTTTTAGTCATTTTGTGATGGGATAAATCCAGATGCAAATTCTCTTTTGGAAACCAGGAGGTGATTGATAACAGGTTTGGCATCATGGCGTCAGCAAACCAGCGAGTAAAACCATTGGAAGGTAAGTTGATAATATTAAATTCTTCAGTTTCAGGATCAAAATAACCAATCTGATTCGACAATGCTGCAGTAAACCAGAGCTTTCCTTTTGCATCAAAACGCAGGGTATGTGGGTAAAGGGTATCGCCACCAATGGGATAAACTTTCATTTCACCAGTTATTACATCCAATGACATAATTTCAGAAGCCAGAGAATTTGTTGTCCACATTTTATTTTTTGTGGATGGGTAATCCTCTGGACCGTATTGAATCGAATGGGGTCCCTGTTTGGCATTAAATGTGCCGAGGGGCGCCAATTGACCAGAGAAAAAACCACCCATTGGCAAATTATTACCGGGAAAATCGATACTGGTCATTTGATTGGATTGGATATCAAGTTTGTAAAATTTATCATTACCCATGTCAACGCCATACAAACTGTTGTCGTGATGATTAATCTCAACGTCATGAACAAAAGAAGAGGCATTGCCGACAGACCATTCTTTATAAACCGATTTTGTGAGTTCAGGTGAATAATCCCAGCTTTGAATCGCTTCAATCGGTTTTCCATCAAAGGCCTTTGACAATGCCTGGGCAAAATCTTTTCGAGTTTCATCGGTAATTAAAACTGCATAACCTTCCATTCTGGAAATGGTTGCTTGCCACATTTCTTCAGTTTTTGGTATACGCGTTAATTCATTACCAATTTGATGGCAAAAGTGGCATTGATTTCTGAAAGCCTGCTTTAATTTTTCATTTTTCCATTCAATTTGTTTGGCATGAGCGCTGGCAGTTTGATCATTGGATAGTTCAATGGCTGTTTGTAATCTTTCCAAAGCAAAAAAGACTTCCAATGCATCATCATTGTTTTGCGTTATTTCAAAAAATTGATCTTTGTAGTAGGCTGTTCTGGCTCTCAGTTTTAATTGCCCAATCAAACTTGATTGAAGCTGATATTTACCCGATTCATCGGTATAAACAGTAACGCTATGCCCATTAGTTTCTTCTATCAGTGTAACCATAACACCAGCCAAAGGAACCTTGTTACTATCGAACACATAGCCAAAAGCCTCAATTGCCTTGCTGGATGGAGAAAGTATTAAGGCAAGGAGAATGAAATATAAATTTTTAATTTTCATGGCAAATCCTGTGCAGTTTTATCTTTTAGAAGTTTTGTATCTTTTATCAGTTCAGGCATATCAATACGATAAAGTGATTGTTGTGATTGGTTAAAGCTGGGTAAATATAACTTATCTTGATAGGGAACAACGGTTGAAATCTCGGGTACCAAACTGCCATCGTGCTCAGAATAATATACAATTTTACTGGCATCTTCTGAAAAGCCCATAATAGCAGCACTGTGAGAAACAGGGATCCAGTCTCGTGGAATTCGCATCACCAGATGTTTTATCCAGCGTTTTTGATGCAGACGATTCATAAATTCAGAACGCTGTTTAATCATGCCTGTCCAGATTCGCCCCTGAGCATCCCTGTCCAAACCATCTGGCATGTAGGGGAGTGAGGTCCATAAATCTTCATATTGCGGCATTTGTTCCGATAAATGCAGTCTTGAAATTGAAAATTTGGTGGTTTCTGTAATTAATACCGAGGTTTCCATGCTATCGATTTCCGTCTGGTCATATTCCAGCAAAACCCCATCAATAAAATTAAAACCATGAGCAACAAGACTGATCGTATTCTGTTCAATATCATAAACCCAAAGCTTTCCATTTCGACCTAATGAAACGGCCTCATAAAAAGCGCCACCACCCATTGATGCACCTTCATAGGAGAAAGGTTCTGAAAAATAGATGCGCTTTCCATCCTGACTGATGTCCAGATCGTTACAAAAGGCGAGTGGGCGTTGAACAGATGATTTGTTGTTGTGATGCCATTGTCGGATTTGTAAAGGATAAACAGTTTCATTGTCTGGTATCTGTTCATATTTTTCGTTAGAGGGAACCTGAGTTATTAAGGCTATAACGACTTTGGTGGTTAGATTAATCTGATAAAGGCCAACAACTTCATTTTCAGGGTATTCTTGCTGATAATAACGTGAAGCACAAAAATATAGAATATTCTCATCGGTTGGTGACAGCCTTAAACCTGCGGGCATTAAAGGCACATCAACAAAAACTGAAGCTTCACCAGTAGCAATGTTAACCTGCCATAATTTTCCATCCAGCGTGCTCACATAAGCCCATTTTCCCTGTTTGTCGAAGACAATATCATCTTGCCCGGGTAAGGCTGAATATTTTTCGCTTTGTTCCTTTATGCTATCCAGAGCATCAATTTTATCTTGCTCAAGTGTGAATTCTTTAAATGTATAGGTTTCAATAATTACGTCATTCGGCGGAGACATATAAACCCACCAACTGAAGATTAGTAACAGGATAATAGAAATTGTAATTTTAAACTTTGAAAGTCCCATAAGATTTTTAGTTTTATATTTTCCTTTGGAGTTTTGAATGCCTTTCTGAAAAGTTATCTTACGTGAAAGAGAATTTAACTACCAGAAAAATTGATTTTAGAAATAGCAAGATTCGGTTTGCATCATGGCATTAAAATAGTGATACTCAACATCATAATTGCTCAAAGATGCACTAAATAAATGCCATGAATGAACCGGAAAAAACAAATAATTCAGATTTATATGCCAGAATGTCCAGAGCGATAGAATTTATCGTTGCGCAAAAAAATGAGCAACCGGATTTGGAAACAGTTGCCGCCAATCTGCATATGAGCCCCTTTCATTTTCAGCGTTTGTTTAGTCAGTGGGTAGGGCTTTCACCCAAAAGATTTTTGCAGGTTTTAACGGTTGAACATGCCAAACAACTGTTAGCAGAATCTACCGGTTTGTTGCAAATGTCTGAAGCATTGGGTTTAAGCAGCAGTTCACGCCTTTATGATCACTTCGTTACACTGGAAGCCATGACACCAGGTGAATATCGTTCAGCTGGCCATCAAATTAATATTCAATATGGTTTTCACTATACGCCTTTCGGTCTGGCTTTTATTGCAATAACGGAACGCGGGATCTGTCATTTGGCATTTATTGATGCAAATGAAAAGTTGTCTCATCTTAAGGCATTCAAAAAACAATGGTTTGCCTCGCAAATAAATCAAAATCAGACATCGACAGAAAAGTTTATTCAGCAAATTTTTCATCGAAAAGAAGAGACTCACCAGCCTCTATCCTTACTTGTTAAAGGCACTAATTTTCAAATTCAGGTGTGGCGTGCGCTCTTGCAGATCCCAAGTCAAAAACTGGTGAGCTATGCGCAATTGGCTCAGGCCATAGACAATCCCAAGGCCATTCGAGCAGTTGGGACAGCTGTTGGTGCCAATCCATTAGCATTTTTGATCCCCTGTCATCGGGTAATTCGAGCAACCGGACATATTGGTGGTTATCGATGGGGGCTTACACGAAAACATGCGATTCACGCCTGGGAAATTGCTCAATAATTTCATCTAAATAATTTTCAACACTTGAAAAAATAACAGTTAGTAACAATATAAAATCCAACTGACATTAATTTACAATGAACTATCTGTAAAAGCTTTGGTCTTTTTGCATAACCATCACGACAATAAAGACCAATCGGTTTAGGTGTTTGGATTTATTTAATTGTGTAATCAAATCATTTATTAGTTTTATGGAGGTTAACAATGAGAGCTTTCAAGCAGCTTTCTGGTATTTTGTTATTAGTTTTACTATTTATGGGAAAAGCTATCGCAGCTTTACCTGCAGATGTTGAGGGTAAACCCTTACCATCCCTTTCTAAAATGCTCAAAAGCGTCAACCCTGCGGTTGTTAATATCGCGACCTTTTCCGAGCAGCAACAACGAACCAACCCTTTATTGAATGATCCGTTTTTTAGACGTTTTTTCAATATTCCTGAACATGAGGAGCAAAACAGACGTCCTCAAAAACGTCAAATGAGCGCAGGATCCGGTGTGATTGTTGATGCCAAAAAAGGCATCGTGATTACCAATAATCATGTCATTAAGCGAGCCGATGAAGTGCGTGTCTCGCTGGTGGATGGCCGTCATTTTACTGCCAAGGTGTTAGGTACTGACCCCGATCTGGATATCGCCGTTTTAAAGATTGATGCAGATAACCTTACCGCTGTTAAATTGGGTGACTCCAAACAAATGGAAGTGGGCGATTTTGTGGTAGCCATAGGTAATCCATTTGGTTTAGGACAAACAGTAACCACTGGTATTGTCAGTGCATTGGATAGAACCGGATTGGGGATAGAAGGTTACGAGAATTTTATTCAAACCGATGCTTCAATTAATCCTGGCAATTCAGGTGGTGCGCTGGTGAATTTGCGCGGTGAGTTGATTGGAATTAATACGGCGATTATTGCGCCTGCGGGTGGTAACGTGGGCATTGGGTTTGCCATTCCATTTGATATGGCCAAATCCAGCATGGATCAGATCATTGAACATGGTGAAGTAAAGCGCGGTCAAATTGGTGTAGGTATACAGGATATTACGGTTGACCTGCAAATAGCCCTTGATTTGGATAACGGCCAGCAAGGTGTGGTTGTTACCAATGTTGTCGAAGACTCTCCAGCACAAAAAGCTGGTATCAAGGCAGATGATATTATCATTGCTATCAATGGTGAAGAAACCAAATCAACAGGTCAGTTAAGAAGCCAGATTGCCAAACATCAGATCGGTGATAAGTTACAAGTTAAATTACTGCGTAATGGCAAGGTAAGACAACTCAATGTTGCGATTGGTGAATCAGAAGCCATGATTGCGGCTGATGGTAGTTTGCACAAGCTTTTGCAAGATGTGAAGTTTGAAGATGTAGACGATGGACAAGGTGTGGCGATTTCTGAAATTGCACCGGATTCGTACGCTGCATACCGTGGTTTGAGGCCAGGCGATATTATTGTTGCCGCCAATAAGATACGGGTGAAAAATGTTAAAGATTTTGCCAAGGCATTGGCAAAAGATAGCGATAAAATTCTTCTTCGTGTCAAACGTGGACGTAATGCATTTTATCTGGTTTTAAGATAATTATTCAGATACCTTCTCGAATCCGAGAATTATTAAACCACAAGGTCAGTGATGGCTTTGTGGTTTTTTTATGTTAAATAAATATACATGTGATTCAGTAATGGAATAGACAATATGGCCTTTATATCCTATGAGAGTTTGACCCTTGTCAAAATATTATATTCCATACAGTGACAATATAGTCCACTGTAGCAAGCGTTTGGCGGAAAAAGTGTAATAGGTGAAACAACATTAACAACTTATCAAGGAAAATAATGATGAATAATGCCCATGAACTTATCTCAGATACTTATTTTATTGAACTCTTTGAAAATCTGACTCTGGACTCTGATTATTTTGACCATATTGGGCATGTCAGACTTGCCTGGCTTTATTTGCATCAGTATGAGTTTGATGATGCAATGGTAAAAATAGCCGATGGGATTGAGGAATACGCAATTAGTCTTGGTGCAACCAATAAATATCATGTCACCATCACCAATGCCATAGTAAAAATTATAAAACAACGTATGAATGGGGAAGATAATTGGCAGTCGTTTATTAACCTTAATTCTGATTTGGTTGATGATTGTATCAAGGTATTATTGAATTATTATTCTGAGGAAGTGTTGTTTAGTGAGAAGGCGAGAACGTCGTTGGTTGAGGCGGATGTTAGGGAGATCTAAAGCAGGAATTTGTGTACAAAAATGTACAACAATAATAAGAAATAAAAGTTAGCATGAGAGGATCGAATGTACATAATTTGAGGGAACTGAGCATCATGTATAAAAATACTATAAGACTTCTACCTATTCTTTTCTTAATTTCGCCAGTAGCAGCTGAAGAATCTTTTTTTTATGGTGGTGTTGGCTATGGTGATGCAGATATAAAAGGTAAGTACAGTGTAGAAGAAATCACATGGGTATCGTCAAATACAAGGCTTGATGGATCAACTAATTTTATAGAAGGTTATATTGGTTACCAAGTTAGTAAATCTTTTTCTCTAGAATTTAGCCATACAGATTTTGATAAATTTACCGAAGACTATAGGCAGATGATGCATATAGAATTTATTCCTGAAAATGATACAGAGATTTTTGATTTAAAGAAAACATCTCTCAGAGCTACTTTTCAACATTTTTTAAATGATGATTTTAGTTTGTATGCATTGCTGGGATATTCAAATATAAAGTTTAACAGACAAATATCAGGTGCCTTTTCTGGAACCTCTGGTGGTCTTACAAAGTGGAATTCGGATTCTGAAAGTGATTGGTCTTATGGAATAGGATTAAAAATGAAAATTTCAAATAATGTTTCTTTCAGGCTTCAAAATAAAAATACAGAAACAAGTCGTTTTGATATAAGCAGTTTAAGTTTATCTGCTGAAATGAGGTTTTAGTAAACCCTTCATAAGTTTTATGAGCCTGTCGAAGGACATCATTTTAGAGAGTACCCGTCATGTCGACCGCAGTGGAGACATCTCATCTGTTCACTGTCTTTTATTCAAAAAAGGGAGTCTATTTCCAAAACACAATGTCTTTGCGAGCGAAGCGCGGCAATCTCCTGATGGTAAATGATTATGGAAAGTGGTAGATTGGTTAAGTATCTAATGTACTGTTAAGTTTTAAGATGAAATATTTTCTATTATTAATTTTAAGTGTAGGGGTTTTTAGAATTCATGCAGAAGATTATATTGTAGTCTCTGGATATGGGCTTGAGAATACATTGATGGACGCTCCGAAAGTTTGTCCTGAAGGTTCAGTGTGTATGCGTTCATGGTATAAGTACAAGATCAAAGTTGAGAAAACAATTAAAGGTACAAATTTGTTAGGGAAAATCGTAGCTGTTCGGAATCAGCATGCGACTTTTATAATGGAACCAAATGAATTAGCTATTTTTGTTCTTAGTAAAATTGAGAGCATTGAAGACCAAGAAAAGTTTAATGCACAATATACAGTAATTGAATTTTCTCGACCTGAAACAGTGTACTGTTTTAATGAAAAACCAGAGAAATATGATATGAAAACCGAAGATGAAATAAAGTATCATCCTCAAGGCATGTGGGAGAGAACATGCATCAATAAATTAAAACTTTTATTAAATTAGTCGTGCCTCGATTTTAATCGAAGTTTATTCCCTGATTACGTAAAGGATTTGCTTCATCAAGGCTACATTTAGTCAGTAATTGCTTTCAGGAGATTGCAGCACTGCGTTCGCAATGACAATAAAGGCTACATTTCATACCCCAAATTCGGTGACAACCATTTTTCCGCTTCTTTCAAAGACCAGCCTTTTCGTTTGGCATAATCTTCCACCTGAT
>JAOUOC010000054.1 GCA_029880585.1 Gammaproteobacteria bacterium | reverse complement strand
TAATTAAGATTAAGGTTCAAAAAACAGCAATGCAACAAGACTATCAGCCGCAGGAAATTGAAACCAGAGTACAAAAAATCTGGCAGGAAAATAAAACATTTAAAGCCATCAAGGATAGCAGTAAAGAAAAATACTATTGCTTGTCCATGTTGCCCTATCCTAGTGGTCGATTGCATATGGGGCATGTGCGTAATTACACTATTGGTGATGTGATTTCACGCTATCACCGTATGTTAGGTAAAAATGTATTGCAGCCAATGGGTTGGGATGCTTTTGGTTTGCCTGCAGAAAATGCAGCAATCAAAAATAAAGCGCAACCAGCCACATGGACCAAAGAAAACATTGCTTACATGAAAAAGCAGTTAAAAAGTCTCGGGTTTGCCTATGACTGGGAAAGAGAGGTGACCACTTGCGAGCCTGAATACTACAAGTGGGAACAATGGTTTTTCACCAGATTGATCGATAAAGGGCTGGCTTACAAAAAAACCGCTGCGGTTAACTGGTGTCCGAATGACGAAACAGTATTGGCTAATGAGCAAGTGCATGACGGTTGCTGCTGGCGATGTGATACCCCGGTAGAAAAGAAAGAGATTGATCAGTGGTTTTTGAAGATTACCGAATACGCCGAAGAATTGCTAAACAGTATTGATGATTTGGATGGTTGGCCTGAAAGTGTTAAAACCCAGCAGAGAAACTGGATTGGTCGCTCTGAAGGTGTGGATATGGATTTTGCTATTGCACCAGAATCTCTTGAATTATTGGGAGATATCGATCAATCGAAGATATCAATTTATACCACTCGGCCAGATACAGTAATGGGTGTAACTTATTTGGCGGTTGCAGCCAAGCATCCTATTGCCGTTAAAATGGCAGAGAAAAATCCTGAATTGGCAAAGTTTGTAGTGGAATGCAATCGCAGCACAACCGCGGAAGCTGATTTGGCGACTATGGAAAAGAAAGGTATGCCAACTGGCATTAAAGCTGTTCACCCTGTTTCCGGTGATTTGATAGAGGTGTGGGCAGCAAACTTTGTGTTGATGGATTATGGATCAGGAGCCGTTATGGCGGTTCCAGGACATGACCAAAGAGATTGGGAATTTGCTCAAAAATACAATATAGATATCAAACAGGTCATCAAACCAAATGCTGATAGCGAAACACCTTGTGATTTGTCCAAAGAAGCTTTTGTTGAAAAAGGTATTCTGATTAACTCTGGTGAATTTGATGGTTTAGATTCGTACAAGGCAATTGAAACAATTTCAAACTGGTTACAAGACAAAGGGCTTGGAACAAAACAGGTTAATTACCGAATGAGAGATTGGGGTGTTTCCCGTCAAAGATTCTGGGGTGCGCCTATTCCAATGATCCGACTGGAAACAGGCGAATTGGTTACAGCCAAAGAGTTTCCTGTTGAATTACCAACAGACCTTATTCTTGATGGTGCCAACTCACCATTGATCAATAATCCCGATTTTCAGGATGTTGAAGTAGATGGCGTGAAAGGAAAAAGAGAAACAGACACCTTTGATACATTTATGGAATCCAGTTGGTATTACGCCCGTTATACTTGCCCGGAGAGTCATGACGCAATGCTGGATAGTGAAGAAGCCAATTACTGGTTGCCGGTTGATCAATATGTCGGCGGGATTGAACACGCTACCATGCACTTGCTGTATTTTCGTTTTTATCACAAATTGTTGCGAGACGAGGGCATAGTCAGTTCTGATGAACCGGCCAAGCGATTGCTAACTCAGGGTATGGTCTTGTCTGATACATTTGTGACTCTGGATGAAAAAGGGGTAAAAACCTATCATTCATCTGAAGAAGTTGAAGTAGAAAAAGACAGTAAAGGAAAGGTCATTAGTGGCAAACTAAAGACCACAGGTCAACCTGTTATTCTTGCAGGCATGGAAAAAATGTCCAAGTCAAAAAATAACGGTGTTGATCCACAAGCACTGATAGAACAATATGGTGCTGATACTGCAAGACTATACACTATGTTCGCTTCCCCTCCTGAGCAAACACTGGAATGGCGTGAAGATGGTGTGAATGGGGCTCACAAGTTTATTAAACGTTTGTGGCGTCTCTATGTAGATAATAACTTTACGGCTGAAACTTTTGGTTTGAAAGATCTGAATGATCAGCAAAAAGCACTTTACAGCAAGACCCATGAAACAATTGCCAAGGTTAGTGATGACATTGGACGCCGTTATGCCTTTAATACCGCTATTGCTGCAGTGATGGAGTTGATTAATGCGATTGCTAAATTCAATGTGAAGGATGATCTGGACAAGTCGGTTATAAAAAATGCGCTGGATGCTGCTGTCATATTACTTTCACCAGTAATACCTCACGTAACACAAGCTTTGTGGCAAATATCTGGCAGAGATACATTGATTGTTGACGAAGCATGGCCTGAAGTCGATGAATCAGCATTGGTAAAAGATGAACTCCTGATAGTTTTACAGGTCAATGGAAAGAATCGTGGACAGATTACAGTTGATGCTAATCTGGGGAAAGATGAGATAGAAGCATTAGCCAAAGACAATCCTAACGTGATGAAATTTACCGAAGGTAAAACCATCAGAAAGGTGATCGTTGTTCCTGGAAAACTGGTGAATATTGTTGCAAATTAAAAAAATAAAAATTGTTATTTCATTATTAATAATTTCGCTGGCTAGTGGATGCGGATTCCAGTTACGCGGTTCTGGTGATGCATTGCTAGCTGGCAAAAAAATTATGATTGAATCAAAGTTGGCAGACAGGCAATTAAAAAAAATATTGACGCGAAGGCTGCAAGTTTCAGGTGCAGAAGTGTTGAAAGGAATGGTCGATACTTCTGAAACGGTGATTGTTGTTTCATTGGAAAAGCTGGATGAAACCAGTCGAGGAAGTTTGCGAGATGTGTTAGGACAAGCCAATGAGCATGAGCTGACATTAACCTTGATGTATCAGATTAACAAGGTAAAACCACAAGTTAACACCCAGATTCATGATGATATGAATACACCAGAACAAGACAAAAATGAAGTCAGTGGGAAGAGCGAAAAAGCACTGGAAAAGTTATCGGTAAATAGCAGTTTTTATCAAAATGCAAATCAACCTGTTGGTTTTGTTGCTCAACAGAATCAAACAAGGCAGACTTTATTGGAAAAACTGGCAAATCATTTGGTGACCCAACTCGCCTATCAGCAAGAATACTAAATCATGAAAAGAGTTTTTATATAATCCATGACTCAATTAGCTTACATCAATATCATTTCAACAGATGAGCCGCTTTTATCCATGGAAGCATGCGATGAGATCATAGAGCAAGCCAAGAAAGAAGGTATGGAAAGCCGTGATATTATTGATGCAAGCGATAAAACCAATTGGGACGAAGTGTTGGCAGACAATAGCAGCTTGAGTTTGTTTGCAGAAAAAAAATTACTGGATATTCGTTTTGGTAAAATGCCTACAAAAACTGCACAAGAAGCATTAACTGCTCTGGTTAATGAGGCAGATGAAAATAATCTGATATTAATACGATTGCCTAAATTAGAAAAAAAACAGAAATCAACCAAGTGGTTTCAGACGCTAACTAAAACAGCAAAAGTGATAGAGCTCTGGCCACCGAAAGCTCACGAATTTCAAAACTGGATCAGTCAAAGAGCCAGGCAGCAAGACATTCAATTGCAAAAAGATGTTATCGCATTGCTGGCCGAGCACACCGAAGGTAACTTACTTGCAGCCAGTCAGGTATTGAATAAGTTGAAATTATTATTTGATGGAGCGATTGATATTGAGAAATTAAAAAGTGTCTCTTTTGATAATGCGCGATATTCTACTTTTTCATGTTTTGATGAAGCTTTAGTGGGTCAAGGGGAGCGTGCTGTACGAATGTTGAAAAAATTTCGACAGGAAGGTGCTCAACCTATCAGCTTGTTAACATTGCTGACAAGAGAAGCAGAATGGTGTCAGCAGGTGGCGGTTGCTAAACAAAAGGGCGATAACCCATACACCATTTTAAATGCGCCCTATTTGTGGGACAGTCGAAAAAAAATGATAATTGCGGCTTCCGATAGGCTACCTCTGGCGATGTGGCAAAAGTTGCTCATTCGTTGTGCACATCTTGATCGAATGATTAAGGGACAGGAAACCGGTGATGTATGGAGAGAGCTTGAATTATGCTTATGGCTGTTATCGGGCAAAAGTATATGGCGAGCAGCAAGTTAGCATTTGCACCAATTTAAGTTAAGAGGTAATTCGAACAAGGTGAACGACAAAAGGACAAATCAGGCAAAGGCAGAATTCGTTTTTGGCGGAACATTTGATCCGGTTCATAATGGTCACCTTGCTATTCTGGATGCTCTGAAACAATTATCACCTGATATTCCAGTAAGGATCATTCCTTGCGCTATCCCGCCACTTAAACAATCACCAAAAAGCAGTTTTATTCATAGAGTTGCAATGCTTGAGCTCGCCACCAAGAGTCACAAGGTGATAATAGACTTACGCGAATCCCAAAGACAGCAAGCATCCTATACCATAGATACATTAAAATCACTGATGAGCGAAAGTGGTGATAAAAATTTAATTCTGGTCATTGGCATGGATAGCCTTGGACAGTGGCAGCAATGGCATCAATGGCAATTAATTTCACATTATTGTCATTTGCTGGTCATTAATCGCGATAGCAATGGTCAAGTTCAGGACCAAAATCAAAAAATTTCACAGGGAATAGAACAGGCAGGATTTAAACAAATCAGCAGCTTTGAGGATTTAATAGTCACAGCTTCAGGTTGCGGATTTTATCTTGAAATGCCAGAAAGAAGTGAATCTTCAACACAAATTAGAAATTTACTGGATAAAGATGACGCAATTAATACACTCGTTCCACAGAGTGTTATAGAATATATCCATCAACATCACTTATATCTGAGAGAAAATCACTGAATGCAAGGTACCAAATTAAAAGATTTTATTGTAGACCAATTGGAAGAAATCAAGGCACAAGAAATCAAGGTTTTGCCAATTGAGCAAAAATCCTCTATCGCTGACTTTATGGTTATTGCCAGTGGCACATCAAACCGACATGTCAAATCAATAGGTATTCACCTGATCAAAACATTAAAAGAGAATAATCTTCCACCATTAGGTGTTGAAGGTGAGGATGTCGCCGAATGGGTATTAATTGATAGTGGCGATGTGATCGTCCATATTATGTTGCCAAAAACCAGAGACTATTATCAGTTAGAAAAATTATGGGAATAATTTGCTGCCAATAAAGGCAGATTTTAAATTATTATGAAAATAAAAATCGTTGCCATAGGAAACAAAATGCCCTCCTGGGTAGAAGCAGCCTATATCAATTATGCTCAACGATTGCCTAAAGATTGTGCATTGGAATTATTGGAAATTCCAATGGCGAAAAGAAGTAAGAGTCAACAACCTGATGTTTGGAAGGAAAAAGAAGGACAGCAAATTTTACAGTCCATTTTACCATCTGACTGGGTTGTTGCACTGGACGTAAATGGTAAAAGCTGGAGCACGCAGGAATTGTCTGAGCAAATAGAGCGTTGGCAACAAATGGGTAATGATATTGTGTTGATGGTGGGCGGACCCGATGGTCTTTCAGAGAAGTGTTTGCAAAGAGCCAATACCAAATGGTCATTGTCAGCTTTAACTTTACCGCATCCAATGGTCAGAATTATATTGGCTGAAGCCATCTATCGAGCCTGGTCTGTGACGGTCAATCATCCCTATCATAGAGAGTAGTGTAAGGCATGATCAAAAATAAATCAGGATATGCGACAAGATCATTCAAGGATCACTATCTTGAAAGGAAATTGATCACTGACAGAGTCATAGTCGCTACTGTTTTAGTATTTTTGATGTTTATATTATTGCTTGCAAGATTATGGTATTTGCAAGTTGTTCGCTTTGAAGATTTTAAAACTCGCTCTAACAACAACCGAATCAGTGTTATTCCAATTGCTCCCAAGAGAGGGTTGATTTACGACAGAAACGGCATTTTACTGGCAGAAAACCGCTCGGTTTATTCGCTGGAAGTCATTCCTGAGCAGGTGGAAGATTTGCAGCAAACATTGGATTTTTTGCTCAACAAAAATTTGATTGAAGAAAAAGATACAGAAGCCTTTCAGGAGCGATTAAAAGGTCAACGTAGGTTTAAGAGTATCTTATTAAAGGCTCAAATGAGTGAAGATGAGGTAGCCAGATTTGCAGTAGACAGACATCGTTTGCCAGGGGTAAAAATAGAGGCCAATCTGATACGATATTATCCCTACGGCGAAGAAATAGTACATGCTCTGGGATATGTTGGGCGTATTAACGAAAGAGAACTAAATCGGATCGATCAGTCAAATTACAAGGCAACGAGATATATTGGCAAGGTTGGTCTGGAGAAGTTTTACGAAGGGCTATTGCATGGAAAGATTGGCTTCAAGCAAGTTGAGACAGACGTTCAGGGACGTATTATCGGGTCACCATTGAGAGAGCAGTTGCCCGTGCCAGGAAAGGATTTAAAGCTCTCACTGGACATTCAACTACAACTGGCTGCATCCAAGGCACTGGGGGCGGAAAAGGGCTCTATTGTTGTATTGAATCCAAATAATGGTGAAGTGTTGGCGCTGGTAAGTAATCCTGCTTATGACCCCAATCATTTTGTTACTGGTATTTCATCAAAGGATTATAATCTGTTAACTTCTTCAGATGATCAACCCTTGTTTAACAGGGCAATAAGGGGTCTCTATTCTCCAGGATCAACTATCAAGCCACACCTCGCTTGGACAGGGCTTGAGAACAAGTTAATTGACAAGAATTATACAATCAGTGATCCGGGCTATTGGATCATTCCCAATGAAGAAGCTCGAGTCTATCGTGACTGGAATAAATTCGGCCATGGTACTCAGGTAAATTACAGACAGGCTATTATCGAATCCTGTGATCCCTTTTTCTATGATTTGGCTTTTCGTATGGGAATTGATATTTTGTCCAGTTACATGTTTCAGTTTGGGTTTGGACAGTCAACCGGAATTGATATGGGTGAAGAGCTTAGCGGTATTATGCCTGACCGTAAATGGAAGAGAGAGAAAAGAAATTCCCGCTGGTTTCCTGGAGAAACCGTTATTACAGGTATTGGTCAAGGTTACTGGGTCGCAACGCCAATTCAGCTGGCCAATTCGGTTGCTCAACTGGCAACTGGAGACAAGCGATATGATCTAAGGTTGGTCAGTCATATATCTTCAGATTTTAATGGCAAAAGTGATAACGAGAAGTCAAAAGCGCAACCGCCTCAGACTCAGTCGACCGATGTATTAGGATATTGGACTCCAACTAGCGTAAAGGAAGCCAAGGTACAGGCTGACTTTTCCAACAAGACAAATTTGAAAATGGTACATGAAGCTATGTATCTGGTAACTCAATTTCCCCGAGGAACAGCCAAAAATGCTTTTCTTGATGCTGCCTATCGCTCAGCTGGCAAAACCGGAACCGTACAACTGTTTACTCAATCTGGTGAAGAATACGATGCAGAAAAAACAGCCAAGCACTTGAGGGATAATGCTGTTTATGTTGGTTATGCGCCACTTGATAAGCCGGAGATAGCGTTGGCAATCGTAGTTGAAAATGCTGGTCACGGTGGTAGTGAGGCTGCTCCTATGGCAAGAGCTATTATGGATGAGTATTTTTTAAAGATAAAAAACAGGAAAAAACAAACCCAAACAGCAGTTAGTGATAAAAGCGTAAGTGATTTTAGTAGGTCTGACCAAATGGTTGACAAGGTGGGTGAATAAATGAGCATGATTGATCTGGAAAATAACCGTAGAGAAATCAGTATTGCCCAGTACCTTCATATTGATTTGCCATTATTGACCGGAATATTGAGTCTTATAGGGTTTGGCCTGTTTGTGCTCTACAGTGCAACAGGTGAAAGTCAGGATGATTTAAACAGACAGATCATTCGTCTTGTCATTGCCTTTGGTTTTATGTTTATTTTTGCATGGATTCCGCCACGAGTGTATCAGCAGTGGACGCCTTATTTGTATATTCTGGGTATTATTTTGTTGCTCGCTGTTTTGTTATTTGGAGATAAGGGAAAAGGTGCGCAGCGCTGGCTAAACATTGGTTTTCGTTTTCAGCCATCAGAGCTTATGAAACTTGCAGTGCCAATGATGTTGGCATGGTATTTTCACGAACGTAAATTGCCGCCTACATACAAAGAATTATTTTTTGCCGGTGTGATGATTGCAGTACCAACTTTGCTGATTATGGTTCAACCAGATTTGGGTACTTCCTTGTTGATCGCATGTTCAGGAATTTTTGTTGTTTTTCTGGCAGGTATTCCTTGGCGATTAATTGTAAGTTTGACTTTAATTGGGTCTGTCTATGCACCTGTGCATTGGTTTTATGTCATGGCGGATTATCAAAAGCAAAGGGTATTGACGTTTTTAAATCCTGAACAGGATCCATTGGGTAGTGGATATCATATTATTCAATCAGAAATAGCCATTGGTTCAGGTGGTTTGAAAGGTAAAGGCTGGTTGCAGGGAACTCAGTCCCAATTGGAATTTTTACCTGAGCGAAATACAGATTTTATTTTTTCAGTACTGGGTGAAGAGTTTGGCTTTTATGGTGCGATACTGTTGTTGGTAATGTATGCCTGGATTATTGGAAGGGGATTTTATATTACGGTCAATGCACAGGAAACATATACGCGTTTGCTGGCAGGTGCTATAACCTTAACGTTTTTTGTTTATATTTTTGTTAATATCGGGATGGTAACAGGACTGTTACCCGTGGTAGGCTTGCCTTTACCATTGGTCAGTTATGGTGGAACTTCGATGGTTACATTGATGATAGCGTTTGGTATCTTGATGGGAATTCAGACACACAAAAAACTACTTGCTCGATAATATTGTTTAAAAAGGGGGATATGAGGGATGAAAAAAATAATAATAATGATTTTGGCGATCAGTTCGTTCATGAGCAATGCTAATGAAGGTAAAGACCATCAGGCAAACAACGAAATTAAAAAATTGATAGCGGACTTTGCCAAAAAAATGGCTGCCGAACACGATTTCAACGAAAAGGAGGTATATAGCAAGTTTGTTAATATGCCGCCAAATGATGTGATCATAGGAAAAATTTCAAAGCCAGCCGAAAGTATGAGCTGGTATAACTATGAAAAGATCTGGATGACAGATGAACGTATTAATGATGGAGTTAAATTCTGGGATACACATGAGGCGCTGTTAAACAAGGCTCAGGAAGTTTATGGCGTCGAGCCCGAGATAATTGTGGGTATTATTGGAGTAGAAACATTCTTCGGTAAAAGTCAGGGAACATTTGCTGTTGTTGATGCGCTTAATACGTTAGGTTTTTATTATCCGCCAAGAGCAGATTTCTTCAGAAAAGAACTGGAAGAGTTTTTGGTGCTTGCCAAAAATCAGGGCTGGAGTCTGGATGATATATACGGTTCCTACGCTGGAGCAATGGGTATGGGGCAGTTTATATCCAGCAGCTACCGAAATTATGCTGTAGATTTTAATCAGGACGGAAAGATTAATCTATTTTCTGATCCTGCTGATGCTATAGGAAGCGTTGCCAATTATTTTAAATCTTTCGGTTGGCAAACTGGTGGGTATATTGCCCAGCCTATTAAACTTTCCAAAAAACAATTGGCGTTGGTGCAAAAAAAACTGGAATTGCAATTCACAGCAGCCGATCTGAAAAAACATAAAATCAGAGCTAAAAATCTTAATACTTCCAAACTGGGTATCTTTGCCTTTGAGGCCAGTGAAAGCAAAAATGAGCATTGGTTGGCGGGAGATAATTTTTATGTGATTACCCGTTACAATCATAACGCCATGTATGCGCGAGCTGTATTACAGGTAAGTCGAGCTATAAAAGCTAAAAGAACGGCAGCTAAGAATTAATTGTATAGAACCGATATTACGTGAAACGCATGTTTTTTAAAAATGACCTGGCAGGCATAGTTAATGACAGATGATAACAAGCTATATTTTCGAAAAATAAACCTTCGCGGGACAATCTATTTTTTTCTTATGTTAATCCTTGTCGGATGTGTTTCTGTAACCATTGAGGAAGAGGAGCAGGATGGTGCGCCTGTTGGCGGGATAGACTGGAACAAGGTTAAATATGTTACCCCAAAATACGAACCCAAAAGTAATAGGGGAAATCCACCGTCCTATGAACAGTTTGGTCGTACTTATTATGTTTTGGCATCAGCAGACAACTATAAAAAAAGAGGCGTTGCCAGTTGGTATGGCACCAAATTCCACGGTCGCACAACTTCAAGTGGTGAAGTTTACGATATGATGGCCATGACAGCCGCTCACAAAACCTTACCGATTCCCTGTTATGCCAGAGTGACCAATCTGGAAAATGGAAAACAGATTATTGTAAAAATAAATGACCGTGGCCCCTTTGTTGATGATCGCATAATAGATTTGTCTTATGCCGCAGCACACAAACTGGAAATGACCCAAAAAGGTACTGCATTGGTAGAAGTGGAAACCATTACGTTTTCTTCTGACCAGATGATCCAGACACCGGTTATTGCCAGTGGCTCAAACAGTTCAGGTGGTAGCAATGTTGAATTAAGGGCTGACGGTAAACAAATGTATGTTCAGGTTGGAGCTTACTCAGTACACAAAACGGCTCAGAAACTGGCAAAGGTTCTGGATAAGGAAATTCGATTACCCGTAAAAATCACATCAATTTTAAGAAATGGGACGAAATTATATCGTGTCAGAATTGGCCCGATACCTCATAGAGATGTCGCTGAAGATCTTATTAAAGTTCTTAATATTAAGGAACTGGGTAAACCACAGATTATTTTTGATTAGAATATTACAGATTGATGTTTCAGTAGTATTCGAGTTTCTACCAACAGCGTTTTTCACATGCTATAATCCATCGCTACCGTTTTGCCGTTTGTTTTAATGATTTGGGAAGAATCATGAGTGTTATTTTTTTCCGATTGATAAAGTTTTTAATTGTTTGCCTATTTTTATTTTCTTATGGCGTTGCCAGTGCCATTACACCCAAACCACCTCAACTGTCAGCGCAATCTTATGTGTTAATGGATTTTAATAGTGGCAAGGTGATTGCTCAAAGCAATGCTGATTTAACTGTTGCACCAGCAAGTCTTACCAAAATGATGACCAGTTATGTGGTTTCAGATGCATTGAGATCAGGCAAAATTTCAAGAAGTGATGAAGTTAAAATCAGTTACAACGCGTATGCTTCCAATCCTTTTTTCAAGGGAAGTTCGTTAATGTGGCTGGACATTGGCGAAGTGGTGACGGTAGATAAGTTGATAAAAGGTTTAATCATCGCTTCTGGCAATGATGCCGCAGTTGCATTGGCTGAGCACGTAGCAGGAAGTGAAGAAAAGTTTGTAGAAATCATGAATGAGCAAGCTCGAACGTTAGGAATGACCAGCACTTACTTTGAGAATTCTCATGGATTAACATCCACCAGTCACAAGACGACGGCAAATGATATGGCAAAACTGGCGAATGCATTAATTAGAGACTTTCCAGAAGAATACCACCTTTATAAAGAAAAACAGATCACTCACAACAATATTCCCAGCTACAACCGACACCCGCTATTATCAGATCCTGTTTTGAATGTTGATGGGATTAAGACCGGTCATACTGAAGAGGCCGGATATTGTCTGGTTTCTTCAGCGGTTAAAGATAACATGCGGTTGATTTCTGTGGTTATGAATACAAACAGTGAAGAAACTCGTAAAACCGAAACCAAAAAACTACTCAGTTATGGGTTTCGTTTCTATGAAACAGTAAAAGCGTTGGAGGCAGGAAAACAGCTTCATTTGGGTGAGCTTTGGATGGGCGAAGAGGATGAAATTAAACTGGGTGTTCTCAATGAAGTTTATGTGACAGTGCAACGTGGTAATGTCGAAAAACTTAAAGCGCATTTTATTGTTGAAAAAGATTTAATGGCACCCATTAACAAGGGAGATATGGTGGGGCGAGTATTTTTTGTGATTGACGATGAGACTGTTGCAGAGCATTCACTGGTAGCACTTGAATCAGTTGAGGAGGCGGGATTTTTTGGTCGCACAGCTGACAGTATAGGAAAATGGTTTAGTGATTTGTTTGATTAATCGTAAATCATACATTTATTAAAGAGAAACGCGATGACAGATATGACGGAAGAAGAGGCAATTCAACAGCTTTGGCAGTTTCCTTGCGACTTCTTGTTTAAGGCGATGGCATTTGCTCAGGATGGTGTTGAAGAGCAAATCATTGCTGCCATTCAAAAGCATGCACCTGGCGAATATATTGCCAAATCAAAACCCAGTAGAAATGGTAACTATGTAGCTGTCAGCGTTAATCTTGTGGCAAAATCGAAAGA
Organism: Gammaproteobacteria bacterium; assembly: GCA_029880585.1. GTDB lineage: Bacteria > Pseudomonadota > Gammaproteobacteria > Enterobacterales > Kangiellaceae > Aliikangiella. The sequence continues at coordinate 698 of JAOUOC010000054.1, read as the reverse complement.
CCATCTGGACAAAATTTACCGTGAAGTCAATGCTCTTGATTGTGTAAAGTTATGTCTGTAATGAGATAAGCATGTCAAACCTGTCCTCACAAGTTATTATCAGGCAATTAGGTAGAAACGCTTATATGCCTGTCTGGCAGGCGATGAAGGATTTTACCATGCATCGAAATGACCAGACAAAAGACGAAGTCTGGTTTGTCGAGCACGATCCGGTATTTACTCAGGGTCAGGCAGGAAAAGCAGAGCATATTCTTTTTCCCGGAGATATTCCGGTTGTTCAGGTTGACCGAGGTGGGCAAGTTACCTACCACGGTCCAGGTCAGCAAGTGGTTTATTTTTTAATAGACTTGAAACGTAAAAAACTGGGTGTAAGAGAGCTGGTTTCAGCAATCGAAAATCTGGTGGTAAAAACACTGGCAAAATACAATATTGAAAGTGCACCTCGTGCTGATGCTCCCGGTGTTTATGTGGGAGACAAAAAAATCTGTTCTCTGGGATTAAAAATTAAAAAAAGTTGCTCTTTTCACGGTCTTGCCTTGAATGTAAATATGGAACTTCAACCTTTTGAAAGGATTAACCCCTGCGGTTATGAAGGTATGCAAGTAACACAAATCAGTGACTATACTCATATTACTCAATTGCATGAAATAGAAGATAATCTGGTGACCAGTCTGATTGAGGTGTTAGAATACGATCAG
>JAOUOC010000249.1 GCA_029880585.1 Gammaproteobacteria bacterium | reverse complement strand
TATGCACTCAGGCAATGTATCTTTTTTTGATCAAAAAAACTTACACAAAATCAATAAGTTAAAAATCACCCAGCGGTGTATCACTTTTTTTATTGCAAAACACTGCTTTATACAAGTAGCGTTTTTTAATGAATTATCAAGCTTCCCTGTCACTAACCACAAGTATATTTAGGCACTTGAGAAATAACTTTTAACCCACCATCAACTGATTCAACCAAATAACAATTACCATCTTCACCCATTTGATAAAATCTGGACTGCTCAGGCGTTCTGTTTGCAGAGGTATTATTTTGTGAACCTGATTTTTGCTGTGCCTGTTGTTTTTCCTTTTCCTCATTTTCATGAGCAGCTTCAGTCAATGCATGACCAATTAAACCACCCACAATTAGAGCGCCAACTACATTCTTACCGCCTCTCACCTCGCCATGAACCCCAACGCCCACATGAGTACCTCCGGTTCCAGTCCCTACATGCGCAACACATCCGGAAACCAAGTTCAAAACAACAAAAATAAATAATAACCGTTTCATAGCCGTCTCCAAAACTGATTCAATCATCAGATAGCCTGTTTGACCGTGACACTATATCACTAATTCTGGTCTGTCGTTATACAGTTTAATAGAAATATCTTAACAGCGGCTGAATGAAATGACTGGCGCTTTGTCACAAATCGCAGTTTTAGTTAAACAGACTTATGACGCTGCTTGATGTTGATGATAATAATTTGCTGCATTTAAAAAATCATCAAGCGAAAGGTTTTCAGGTCTTAATGTTGGGTCAAACGACAAGGCTGCAAAGTCGTCATCAGTGAAATACTTTTTCCATACATTTCTAATGGTTTTGCGTCTCATATTAAAAGCCTGAGTCACCATTTCCGAAAATAATTTAAAATCTTTTACCTTGTCAGACGATTCAACAGGTGTCAGCCTGACAATGGCAGATTCAACCTTGGGAGCAGGTTCAAAAGATTCTGGTGGCACATAAAATAGCAATTGCGGATTGCAGAAATATTGTGTCATCACTGACAAACGACCGTAGGTTTTGCTGCCTGGTGCTGCAACCATTCTGTCAACCACCTCTTTTTGCAGCATAAAATGCATATCTTTAATGTCAGCTAAAAAATCAAACAAATGAAACAGAATTGGCGTTGAAATATTGTAGGGTAAATTGCCCACAATCCTTAACTGACCACCATTGGCCAAATCATTAAAATTGGTTTTAAGTGCATCCTGTTGCAGGATTTTCAGATCGCCAAGTCCATCACAATTATATTTCAGCTTGGGAATGATCTCTCTATCCAGTTCAATCACTGTCATTTTACCAACCAGAGGCAATATTTCTCTGGTGATAGCACCTAATCCCGGACCAATCTCCAGGATCTGATCGCCATCTGCCGGTTGAATACTTTGCACGATTTGGTTGATGATCCGACCATCTTTAAGAAAGTTTTGTCCAAACCTTTTTTTAGCTTGATGTGTGTAGGGATTAAAAATTTTCATTACAATATTTTTCAGATCAATCGGGTAATCGTTTTTGCGTTAATGCTATCGCATAATCCGTAGCACAAACGAGACTATCAGGATTGGCACAATACTTTGCCGCTATGTCCAATGCAGTACCATGATCAACGGAAGTTCGAATGTATGGCAACCCCAGAGTGACATTAACACAACGACCAAAACCAATAGTCTTGATCACGGGTAATCCCTGATCATGATACATAGCCAAAAACACATCATAGTTCATTCTGTTAATAGGTGTAAACAAGGTATCAGCCGATAAAGGACCTTCAATATCAAATCCTTTTTCCCTGAACGCGTTAACGACAGGCTCAATGACATCAATTTCTTCGCGTCCGAGCAGCCCGGAATCACCAGCATGAGGATTAAGACCACAAACCGCCAGCTTTGGTGACTCAATACCAAAAAAGCGAAATGAGCTGTATATAATATCGATAACCGATGTAAGACTTTCTTTTGTGATTGCGCCTGGCACCAGCTTTAAAGGCAAATGAGTGGTTGCAAGCGTAATTCTGAGATCGTCCGTTGCCAACATCATGACAACCTTTTTCACCTTTGCCAGACTGGCAAAATACTCAGTATGACCAGTAAACTCAAAACAAACTCGGTTAAGGTTGGCCTTGTGGACGGGTGCAGTCACAATACAATCGACTTTTTTATCCAAAGCCAGCTCGCTGGCTCTTTGTAATATTGAAAGAGTGGTGTTAGCATTTTCGACATTGAGTTCACCCTTGACAACAGGTTGCTCAAGTTTGTGTTCTTCAATGAATAAATGACCAGATTGATGTCGCCAGTTAGGTTTGTCCCACTCGATTGCAGTAAGTTGAAGCGGCACGCCCAAAACATCTGCGATATGCTTTAAATGTTGTCCATCGGCAAGAACAACCAATTGGGCATTAAATTGACCTTGCGCCAATTTTACCAGTAGTTCAGGGCCAATTCCCGCGGCCTCTCCCATTGTAAGAAGCACACGGGGACAATCCTGTGTTTTTTTACTCATCTTCGATCAGAATACTTACGTAAGCCTCTTCTCTGATTTCTCTCAACCAGATTTCCGCTTCCTCTTCAAATTTTCGATTCTGTATAATTCGGTAAGCGCGTTCACGTTTCATGTCTTCAGTTTGATCTTTGGAACGTCTGCCAAGCACTTCAATAATGTGCCAGCCAAAATCTGATTTAACCGGTCTGCTTAATTCGTTAACTGCCAATTTATCCATGGTTTGCGTAAACTCAGGTACAAAGGTACCGGGATCTGCCCAGTTCAAATCGCCACCAAGAGAGCCACTGCCTTTATCATCCGAAAACTCGATTGCCAATGTTTTAAAATCTTCGCCATCTAAAATTCTTTGACGGATCAAATTAATTTTATCCAAAGCTGCTTTATCATCCAGAATTTCATTAGGTGATATCAAAATATGTCTGGCATGTGTTTGAATAACACTTTTACCCTGAAACCCGCCTTTGGTTTCTTTTAAATATAAAATATGCAATCCACTACCACTTCTCAATGGCTCTGATATATCACCTGCATTCATATTTTTAACCTGATCAGCGAATAATGAAGGAAGCTGCGACAATGAACGCCAGCCGAGACTTCCACCAGACAAAGCATTGGCTCCAGCGGAATAACTAACCGCATATTCATCAAAATTAGCGCCGTCTCGGAGCTCTTTAACCATTTTGGCGGCCTTGTTTCTGGTTTTTTCAACCTCTTCTGGCAACTCATTTTCGCCAACAGGTAATAAGATATGCTGGATCAAATACTGCATTCTGCTTGCGCCCTGCTCGTTAATTTGAGCCAACAGATTATCCACTTCTTTTTCACTGATTTGAATTCGTCTGGAAACAAAAGCGCCACGTGTCCTATTAATTTTAATGTCTCTTCTGATATCTTCGCGGAAGGTTTGCCATGGTGTCCCATCTTTAATAATGGATTGGCGAAATTGCGCCAGTGTCATTTTGTTATCTTCACTGATTTTGAGCAGAGTTGCATCCAGTTCAGCATCACTGATTTTGACACCAATACGCTCAGCCATTTGCAGTTGAATTGATTCGATAATCAAACGATCGAGAACCTGAAGTTTCAATGTTTCAATTGGAGGAGCCTTTTGTTTTCTCTCATTAAGACTTTTAATAATTTTATTCATTCTACGGATAAGCTCACTACCCAAAACAACATCACCATCAACGATAGCAACAACGCGATCAAGCAATTTAGGCTTTGAAACAGCAGGCATAACCTGCAAAACAAGCATTGCTACCAAAAGAAATCTAAATATCGTCTTCATATTAAATCTTTAATTTCCTGAAAATTCATTAACCAATAGTTTTATTCAA
>JAOUOC010000248.1 GCA_029880585.1 Gammaproteobacteria bacterium | reverse complement strand
CTCAAGCTAAGTCTCTAATACCTTCCGATCCCTATCAAAACGCCCGTGTTAAAGAGTTAATGCAAATTGTCAGTTTGTACATAGAAATGTCTGCACGTCTTTGTTATCCCGAAGCTTATTTTGGTGGAAAGGTTTCTGATGAAACCAAAGAAAAGTGTTTGACTGAATTGGAAAAGGGTATCAAGGCATTAAAAATTCGCTCCAACTGTTCACCCTATTTGGCCGGAGATACCTTAACACTTGCTGATGTTATGTTTATTTTTTCTATTGATTTGGCAATGGGTGTTGGCAAGATTATTTTCCAGAAAGATATTCTAGCTGATTTTCCTGAAGCCAAAGAATTAATTCAAATATTGAACGAAAATCCGAATGTTCAAAAAGTTCTGGCTGATAAAAAAGAAGGTGTGGCAGAATTTATGGCAATGAAAAAGGCCGCTAAAAAGTAAGTTTGGAAAGCCTCTTTTAAACAATACAAGCTAATTCAGGTGTATTCATATTGTTACTTATAATGGCCAGATTCTCTCTGGCCTCTTCAACACTTTGGCAAAGACAAATTGTTAATGGTAACTTCTGAAATAAGTATGACATCATCGATAATATATCTCGACTATTTTTATTAAATGCCAGAAAGATACTAACCTGATGCCCTGAAGTCATTAATCTTCTGGCGTCCAAAGCGAGTTGCTGCATGGCAGTAAAGCTTGCTTCAAAATCTGTAGCCAGATTTAAATCTACAACTTCAATATAATTTGATAGCAAAGATTTATCTTGAAGAAGTTTCTCGAAATGGGTTCCAAGTTGTTCACAAGTCAATTTGCCGGAAACCAGCGTATTTACTACGTTACTGTTGTAATTATAGTGATATGAAATAGTCATAATAAATAAATGATCAACCCTCGGTAAGACATACAAACATCTATATAAAGCCTGAAAATATCTGCAAGTGAGATAAGCTAACCTATCAATATATTTACTGTCAACGTCATTAATCTTGATATTCTTGATCTATGTCACACAAATATTTTAAGTTATTAAGTTGTATAGTTTGATCTTGATTTTGCTATAATGAGGCCATACTTAACAGGTCATTAAAATAATATATTGATTACATTGAAACTATCAATTGTTAATTTTTATATATTTAATTTATAGTTCTTGCCTAATTTAACTGCTTTCACCAAGGAGAAGCAATGTCTCAATCACGTCACTGTAAACTTTTAATTTTAGGTTCTGGTCCTGCAGGATATTCAGCAGCTGTTTATGGCGCCAGAGCCAATCTGGAACCCGTTATTATCACCGGTCTTGAAAAGGGTGGACAATTAACCACAACAACTGATGTCGATAACTGGCCAGGCGCGCATGCTGGTGTACAGGGGCCTGATTTAATGGTTGATATGGAAAAGCACGCGGTAAGGTTCGGAACTGAAATTATCTTCGACCACATTCATACAACGGATTTAAGCAAGAGACCTTTTACTTTAACGGGTGATCAGGGTACTTATACTGCTGATGCATTGATTATTGCCACTGGTGCGTCTGCAATGTATCTGGGACTTGAGTCAGAAGAAGCCTTTAAAGGCAAGGGCGTTTCAGCTTGTGCAACCTGCGATGGTTTCTTTTATCGTAACAAGCCGGTAGCTGTTATTGGTGGTGGAAACACGGCTGTGGAGGAAGCGCTCTATTTGTCTAACATAGCCTCTGAAGTTCACGTTGTTCATCGAAGAGATGCCTTTAGAAGTGAAAAAATTCTTCAGGATCACATTTTGGAAAAAGCTAAAAATGGCAATATTACTATCCATTGGGACAACACTTTAGATGAAGTGGTGGGTGATAATATGGGTGTTACCGGATTGAAAATCAAAAGCACGAAAGATGATTCAATCACAGAATTGAAAGTTGATGGCGTGTTTATAGCCATTGGCCACAAGCCAAACACAGGCATTTTCGAAGGTCAACTCGAATTGGAAAATGGTTACATCAAAGTAAAAAGCGGGCTGGGAGGCAATGCCACTGCCACTAGTGTTGAAGGTGTTTATGCCGCAGGTGATGTAGCTGATCAGGTTTACAAGCAGGCTGTAACATCAGCAGCTGCTGGTTGTATGGCTGCGCTGGATGCTGAAAAGTTTTTAGATTCAAACAGCTAATCCTGAACAAGCCTATTTTTCTCTAATTGGGATCCCGATTTATTCGGGATTTCTTTTTGAGATTCCCTTTCATTTAAAATCACTAGCTCAAATCATATGCAAATGTATTAGTAACTCCTGATAAACAAAAGCTCTTAATGTCAGCATATCTTCATCATCAATGTCAGTGATATTAATTCCGTAAACATACTGCTGACTATCATCATCTTTTACGTATGTTACCTCGGTTGCCATGGTAATCAACTTTTCAATATCGGCAATTTGAACCGACATGGTAACGTCCAGTTTATTGCCTTTAACGGCAGTTTTAATCGGCGCTTCAATTCTTGCACCTGAACAACTTAGACTTGTCAGTGTCGCTGTTAAAGCTGGAGAGCTTAAAGTATTGTTGATCACAGTAACGGATAAATGAGTATCCACCCTTATTCCCTTACGCACTTCAACAGTTTCAATTTCTTTAGGGAGTTTTAAATGCAAATAGGGATAGGGCTGCCCTCTGGATGATATTACCTGAGTAGAAAAGGCAGAAGCGACATTTTTGGCTACAAATCTTAATTTGACCGGTTGCCCTTCTCTAATGAGCATGGCCTTGTCCATTTTGTTCTTGGGCGTTGATACCAGTATACTTCCGGAAGGATTCATACCATAAAAGATAACGGGATATCGATGATCGTCGTCTTCGCCAATTTGAAGTTGTAATGAATCGCCAATAGCGAGACCTAATTCTTCAACTCTCACCTTAATCTTCCATTTTTGTTGTTAATCACTTTGTTTTAAGTGTAGACTTAATTTTTATAAAAATTTAGTTAAATACGCCTTTTTGTAATGAAAGAAATTAAAAAAGTTGTTTTGTGGTTTGCCCCATTATTAAGTCTCATTTTAGCTGTAATCCTTTTACAATCTGGAATGAAAAGTTCTGTTGCTATTGTCGCCGGTGTCACAATACTGTGTGCGATCTGGTGGATTTTTGAACCCGTTCCAATCCCGATCACATCAATGCTGCCTTTGGCAATATTTCCAATGACAGGTGTTCTTACTTCCACTCAGGTAGCAGCGGCGTATGGTCATCCTTTGATATTATTGCTTTTAGGTGGATTTGTTTTGTCTCAATCCATGTCTTATTCTGGTGCCCACAGAAGGATCGCCCTGATGATGGTCAATCTGTTTGGCGGTACTTCTCCACGAAGATTAATTATGGGATTTATGGCTGCTGCTGCACTACTTAGTATGTGGATTTCCAACACTGCTACAGTGTTGATGCTACTGCCAATAGCCTTGGCTACAACTGAAAAAGTCGATAATAGCGAGTTAAGAGCAATATTGTTATTAGGTATTGCATATGCCGCCAGTGTTGGTGGCATTGGCACGCCAATTGGTACGCCACCCAATGCGTTGTTTTTGTCAGAATATAACAAGGTAACCGGGCAATCCATGGGATTTTTGGGATGGATGAAGTGGGGAGTTCCTCTGGTGTTTATTTTTATACCGTTAATGATGTTATGGATCACGCGCAATGTCACCAGCAAGGAAAGAATTTATGTACCCGAAGTAGGCAAGTGGACAACAATTGAAAAAAGGGTAATGTGGGTATTTGCGGTTACGGCATTGTTATGGATCACACGCTCTGAGCCTTATGGTGGCTGGCGTGAATTAACCGGTATGAATACTGCCAATGATGCCAGTGTTGCCATGTTAGCTTGTCTTGCATTGTTTA
>JAOUOC010000247.1 GCA_029880585.1 Gammaproteobacteria bacterium | reverse complement strand
TTTGTCAGCAAACATATCCTTAACCGCTTTCTCCATTTCAAATGCCACTGTTTCGGCCAATATACAGGCTTCCGGTGGTGCGCCCAAATCTACATGAGAGACACTTTCAAGAATCTTATTGAATTGATCTGCCAATTTTAAGGGAGTGGACTTTTTATCTATTAATGGGGTTTTGGGTTCGCCATAAAGCTCTTTCGAGTAGTCAAAAAACTTTGGCGTACCACAATGAGTTAAAAGGGCTACGCAGGTTTCCAGCGAATCGATTTTACTTAACATCCAGTCATCAATAAAGCTGTCATTTAGTTTTGAACGGGCTTTTTTGATTAAAGAAAGACAATGTTTTGCATCAAACTTTGGGTAAGTGACGATTGGTAATTGTTGTGCTTTTTTTTGAAAAAACGCTTCCCGAATGGAAGAAGGCCAGGACAAGTGAGTAAGAATTTTTATTTCATTAGAAGCTTGAAAAATGAGATCAGATACTTCTGTAATGTGTTTTTTCTCTGCCACCTGATTGTCGTACATCAAAAAATCCAGTTAAGGCCTTATCAAACCTGATAGAAATGGTAGCTAAAATCATAGCTAAAGCTTTATTAATTAGCAATGTCCTTTATTCGATTTTCATGATTGAGCTCATTGCACGATAAGGTTATAGTACAAGGCTATTTGATAATTGTGGGGTTAACGATGTTAGAAACAATTCCATTGTATAGTCAGGATGCTTATCAGCAAGAATGCGAAGCAACCATTTTAGCCATAACAGAAAGAAATGGCATTATCCTCGACCAAAGTATTTTTTATCCAACCGGTGGCGGACAGCCTGGTGATGTTGGCCAATTGATAGCTAACGGAAATTCAGTTGATATTCTGACAACGGTTAAGGATCGTGACACGGGCGAATTAATTCATGTTGCAGGTGAAGGTGACATTCCATTTCAGGTAGGCGATAAAGTAACTGCCAAAATCAACTGGGAAACGCGTTATAAGCATATGAGAATGCACACTATGCTGCATCTGCTTTGTGCCGTCATTCCCTGTGGCGTAACTGGTGGACAGGTTGGCGCGGATAAAAGTCGTCTGGATTTTGATTTGGGCGAATTTGAAGTAGATAAAGAACAAATCACTGAGAACCTAAACAAACTCATTTCAGAAAATCATTCCGTAACTACTCAATGGATCACCGATGAAGAACTGGATAATAGTCCTGACTTGGTAAGAACCATGTCTGTTCAACCGCCCAGAGGGGTTGGCAAAGTGCGCTTGTTGAAAATTGGAGAGTCTGTCGATCTTCAACCCTGTGGCGGTACTCATGTAAAAAATACTGGAGAAATTGGCAAGATGCTGGTTTCAAATATCAAGAGCAAAGGCAAGCGGAATCGTCGGATTAATATTGTTTGGGATAATGATTAGTTGCGAGTTGCGAGTTGCGAGTTGCGTGGAATATACCCGTAGGGCGGATAACATGGCGTTTCCACCATTGAGTTAATAATTTAATGAGCGTATGGTATGCATTCCCACGCAGGAGCAAGGGAACGAGAGAAAAAATCCCCTCGCCCTTTGGGAGAGGGTTAGGGAGAGGGACATAATTTGAAATTAAAGACCAGAGGTAATTATGAATCGTATTATTATAGTGTTGGCCGTTTTTATCGGTTTAGCCGCTAACCTTTCGGCAAAACAAAGTGATATTCAGAAAGTCAAATCCGCTAGCGAAAACTGGCGTTCACAGCAGGGTCTGGTCATTTTAAATGATTTTCGCGATCTGCTTTCCATGCCAAACGTCGCCTCAAATCTGCAAGATATGGCGAAAAATGCTGACTGGATTGAGTCTTACATAGCAAAACGTGGTTTTAAATTTCAGCGACTGGAAGCCGGTGGTGCACCCTATATCTATGCCGAGTTAAATCAGCCTGGTGCATCAAAAACCGTCTTGATCTATGCGCACTTTGATGGCCAACCGGTTAACCTGTCCAATTGGTCAAGTTCTCCGTGGCAGCCGCAACTTAGAGATAATCTGGTTGAAGCTGGTGGTAAAGATGTTTCATGGCCGACGGCTGCTAATCAAATAAAAGAACACTGGCGTTTATTTGCACGTTCCTCTGGTGATGATAAAGCGCCTGTGATTGCCTTAATGGCAGCAATTGATGCCTTGAAATCAGAAGGTATTAATCGTTCGGTAAATATTAAACTTATATTGGACGGTGAAGAGGAGGCGGGCTCTCCAACGCTTGAAAAACTTTTGGATAAATATGCAGAACTGTTAAAAGCCGACTTGATGCTCTTTTGCGATGGCCCAATGCATCAATCAAGACAACGTCAACTGGTTTTTGGTGTGCGCGGAACTATTGGGCTTAACCTGACAACCTATGGGCCTTCACGTCCTTTGCACAGCGGACATTATGGCAATTGGGCACCTAATGCTGCAGAACAAATGATTGCTGCGCTGGATAGCATACACGATGAAAATGGTCGAATAGCCATTCAGGATTATTATCTGGATGTCAGACAAATGACGGAAGAAGAAAAGCGGGCTATTAGCGTGATGCCGGAAATGGATGCACAATTGAAAAAGGATTTGGTAATTGCTGAATCACGTTTAAAAGATACTCGTGTTGAAGAAGCCATTATGCAGCCCGCAGCTGTTATTACAGGTGTTGAAGTCGGTAGTACCCGTGACAAGGCGCGTAATGTTCTCGTGCCACAGGCGCATGCTTCTATTAACTTTAGACTGGTTGCCAATCAACAACCGACAAAGGTTCGTCAACTGGTTGAAAACCATTTCAGGCAGCAGGGCTATTATGTAATAAATGAATTGGCATCAGAGAAAGTTCGCAGTCAGCACAGTAAAGTGCTTTCGTTGATGTGGGAAAAGTCTGGCTATCCAGCTTTTCGCTCTTCTCTTGAAAGTGCAGAGGCAATTAAATTGTCCAATATTTTATCCCACCTGGAAGGCGATAAACCTTTAATGACACCAACCATGGGAGGCAGTTTGCCAATCTATTTATTTGAAAAAGCGTTAAACATCCCCATTATCATTTTACCAGTTGCCAACCATGATAATAATCAACATGGCCCCAATGAGAATTTACGAATTAAAAATCTCTGGGAAGCCATTGATGTTTATGCCGCGGTTTTGGCAGAGTTTGGAAAGTAATAGTTACGAGTTTCGAGGAGCTAGGAGCTAGGAGCGAGATTCGAGTTACCTGAACAAGATTAAAGAGTATTTTATGAATCAAGATGTCGATCACAAAATCAAATTGGTTTGCGAACATTGTAGTGCAACCAATCAGTTTCCAGTTGAAAAGCTAGACCATGAGCCACAATGTGGAAAATGCCATAATCATTTATTTACCGGCAAACCTATAATTGTAAATTCACAAAGTCTGATTAAGCATATTGAAAATTCTGATTTGCCAGTATTAGTTGACTTCTGGGCTCCCTGGTGTGGACCCTGTCAGGCATTTGCACCTGTTTACGAAGATTTTGCTCAGAGTGTCGGTAATCAAATGCGGGTATTAAAACTTGATACCGAAGCCAATCAACAGGCCGCGATGGATTTTAATATTCGTTCCATTCCAACCTTGGCTTTATTTGGTGGTGGACGAGAACTCAACCGTATGTCTGGTGCGTTGCCTTTACCGCAATTGCAGCAATGGGTCGTGCAGCAGTTGACGGAGGAATAGGATTGAGCATAGAGTTAGAGTAGAGAGTAGAGACGAAGGATTCGAGGAGCTAGGAGCTGGGAGAGGGATTCGAGGCTTCATGCCGTAAGTAGGGATAGCTTGTGTTTCCCGCCTTTTAAAGCACTAAAGCAGTTGTCAGTTAATAGTTAATAGTTAATAGTTAATAGGATAAAATCGTTAGAAACTAGAAACTTATTTTTTTAGAGGAAACCATGACAAATTC
>JAOUOC010000246.1 GCA_029880585.1 Gammaproteobacteria bacterium | reverse complement strand
ATCTTGAGTTTAGATCTTCATCACTTCTTTGAACGCTACCAGGCACAACAAGACCACCAACCCGAATCAATACATTTGTCGGAGCTTTACCTTGAGCAATGTCTAATGGCTGATAAAAGAGATTAATGTTGGAGCTCAGGGAGAATAAAACCAACGCTGTGGTTGCCCCCAAACCAAGGACAATAAAAAGTATAAAAGTTAATCGACGTTTTCTATGAGGTTTCATCATTTCTTTTCCGCTTTTGAAGTTTCTTTATTGTGCTCAACTGATTCCAATGTATGTTGTCTTTTAAGTTGTCTGGTCAAACTTTTGTTTTGCGACTTGACCATTAAAAACAATATGACAAAAACAATCAGCGCCAGTGCATAACTGGTCCAAATATAAAAATTATGTTTACCAAAATCCAGACTACTTAAAATCTCAGCCATCATAACACCTCTTTAATCCATTGTTTACCTTGTTCACGACTTAATATTTCGTTTCTCAATCTCATAATTATGATGATGCTGCAAAATAAGATAACAGCTAAAAGCATATACATCAAAGCACTTAACATGGAAGGATCCAATGATGGTTTATCTAATTTGGAAACGGTTGCACCCTGATGAAGTGAGTTCCACCAATAAACCGAGTAATGAATAATAGGAACATTAATCACACCTACCATTGCCAACACTCCAGCGGCTCTATCTCCTACTTCTCTGTCCTCAAATGATTGATGTAAGGCGATAAAACCTAGATAGAGAAATAATAAAATCAATTCTGAAGTCAGTCTCGCATCCCATACCCACCAGGTTCCCCAGGTTGGCTGTCCCCACAAGGAACCGGTTGCCAATGCCAGAAAAGTCATGGCAGCACCAACTGGCGCGACACTTATCGCAACCATATGTGCCATTTTCATACGCCAGATATAACCTACTGCGGCCGCTACAGCCATAGTGACATAAAACATCATGGATGCAAAAGCCGTTGGCACATGAAGATACATAATTCGAACGGTTTCGCCTTGCTGATAATCAGCAACAGAATTTAACAGTCCCTGATAAAGGCCAAACCCAAACAAGGTAACACAAATCAGCCATAACCAGGGTAGCCAACGAGTGCACTTGGCATAAAACCATTTAGGTGAACCTAACCGATGAAACCATTGCCAATTCATAGTTTTATTTCCTGCTTTTTACGTTAAATTTCATCAAATCAATAACCTGATTAACGAATTGAAACCTTTATTGCTGCCACTGAAGCCAAAGGCACCAGAGATATGCTTCCCATCAGAAAAGCACCTAACAACCCTAACTGACCAATATATTCCAGTCCCATACTGGCAGCAGAAACTGCACTGGCACCAAAAATCAAAATCGGAATATAAAGCGGCAACACTAACAAACTCAACAACACGCCACCCTGACGCAATCCGACCGTTAATCCCATACCTACCGATCCTATCAGACTTAACACTGGCGTTCCAATGAGCAAGGTCAACATTTGCGCCTTTATTGCTTCATCATTCATTTGCATCATGACTGATAATATGGGAGATACGAGTACCAATGGCAAACCGGTTGTTAACCAATGGGACAAAATTTTGACAAAAACGACCGTATAAGGCGAGCCACTCTGTAATAGTAGCAGCTCAAGCGTTCCGTCATGATAATCATCTCGATACATGGTATCCAGAGATAATAATGAAGCTAACATGGCTGCAACCCAAATCACGCCGTTACCCATCAATTGCAGCATTTGCCCTTCCGGTGTTACTGCCAATGGGAAGAGCGAGACGGTAATCAAAAAGAAAACCAGTGGATTAATTAAATCCTGTCGGCAACGCCAATGTCTGAGTAGTTCTCGTTTTAATAATTTAAAGAACATCAGGCCACCTTATCCTTATTCGATTTGCTCGAATTCAAATCGTCAAGATCCAAAATATCCAGACTGTTCCTCAAAGTAACAGGTTGATGACTGGTTAAAAGCACTGCGCCACCCTGATTGATGAATTCATCAATTTTACCTTCCAGCCAACGACAGCCTTGCACATCCAAAGCAGTAAAAGGTTCATCAAGTACCCAGCAGGAACTGGTGCTTAATAATAATCTTGCCAATCCAACACGGCGAGTTTGTCCGGCAGAAAGATATCTGGCTGGCGTGTCCATATAATTGCCCAGATTAACTTCAGCGATTGCCTTGATAATAGCTTCTTCACTGGCGAAATTTTCCGCTAGCGGGTGTAAGCTTAAATTTTCGAAAACTGATAGTTCTGGTTTGACGGCTGTCAAATGTCCTATAAACATCGGGTAGGCTGGTGTGTATTCATCTTCACCTTGCCAGATGTAATCACCTTCGGCAGGCAACAATAAACCGCACAATGTTCTTAACAGGCTTGTCTTTCCGCAGCCATTGTGACCAACCACCTGAATAATTTGACCTGATTGCAGTTCAAAATTGAGATTTCTGAACAACCAGCGTTCAGAGCGACGAATACTCAGGGAATTGACTGAAAGAACTTTGTTTTTGGTTTTCTTCATTATCGACAACTTTTCTCGTACACCTGATTAAAAAATCTGATTAATAGTATTAAGTTACTTTGATACTCAGTCTAACAGTTAATTCTTAAAAGGTTAATGATCCTAATCAAAGGTAAGATGGGAGTCAATGAAAGTTGGTCGATGACCACACATATAAACGTCATAACATCACTTTCTTACAATTTATCTCCAATCAAAAAATGGATACAAGACATCGTGACAAATAGATTGAGAGATTGGCATCAAATGTGTAGGATGTTTTCTATAAATGGACTGTCTGATTGTGAAACTGGTAAGGTAGGGTCTACAGATTCGCTAGAAAGATTGCTCCTAGACAATAATATTGAAATTATAATTAATAAATAGATGGTAGTAATATGTCATACAAAATTTTTGACCCAAAGGTTAACCGTCCACTCCATGAAGTATCTAGTGGTGACGCTCGTGAAGCATATAATTGGTTCATTGAGAATATTCCTGAAAGATTGAAAGAAATATCAGATTTGTTAAATTCGGATAATATTAATCTTGATTTGTCAGACAATTCACTTGTTGAACTACATGATTGGTTTATAGAAATTGTTCAGGAAGAACGTTCTTATGGAAATGCCTCGCCTTCTCCCGAGCTGTTTTCTGTATGTAACGATATTGCTATTTACATTGCAGAAATGATAAGAAAAGAAGGGCAAAATATTGACTGGAATTTTTATACTACTAACTCAAAAGGCTTGTCTTATCAAAGACCTGTTCTGATTGGGTTCAACGTGAAAAATAAAGATTTCCATATCGATATTGATATTTTAATCTGTCAGTATGCTTTTCGAATTCTTAAAACTAATAAGATAGAAGAAGACCGTTTTTTAAAGATTTTTGAAAAAGCAAAAACAATATTGTAGACAGAAACTAGGGCTGGACAACATCAGACAGTCCACCTATAAAACAGGCTGAATAAAATCCCAAAGATTTCCGTAAAGATCTTTGAAAACAGACACTGTACCAAACTCCTGTTCAGATGGTTCTCTGACAAACTCAATACCGTCTGCAACCATCCTATTGTAATCTCGCCAGAAATCGTCCGTATGTAAAAACAGAAATACTCTTCCGCCTGTTTGATTACCAATCGCTGCTTCCTGCTCAGGATTGGACGCCTTTGCCAGCACAAGTGAAACCCCATTGGAATTCGGTGGAGAAACCACAACCCAGCGCTTATCCTGCTCCGGTTGATAGGTATCTTCAATTAAGTCGAACTTTAACTTGTTAACATAAAAATCAATAGCTTCATCATAATCTCTGACAACAAGGGCTATTTTCATAATGGATTGTTTCATCTTATTTCCTATATCTTTCTTTATCATTTTGTATTGTTTAAAACCGACTTATCTTGTTGAAAGTCAAAGCAATTA
>JAOUOC010000004.1 GCA_029880585.1 Gammaproteobacteria bacterium | reverse complement strand
GCGAAACAGTTTCATCGATCTTTTGCAAGTAGGTTATCAGGGTCTTAAGTCACTGGTTTTGGGCAGTTATTATGCCGAATCCAATAGCTGGCAGTCTATTGGATATATGGGGCCACCCAATTTAGGTTTGGGAGGACAATAAGATGAGTTTACCCAATAATCCTTTCTCAAGTGAAAATATTGCCGCAAATAATTGGCAGTTAATTGATGGTGAAAAAGTTTCCGATAAAGTCACGCTTGACGCTGATGTCGTTATTGTTGGAACTGGTGCTGGTGGCGGAATTGCAGCCGAGATATTAAGTAAGGCTGGTTTCAAGGTTGTGATGGTGGAAGAAGGGCCTTTGCGTCATTCTGATCATTTTGATATGAAAGAAAAAACAGCCTATCCCGATCTGTATCAGGAATCCGCAGCGCGCAAAACCAAAGACAAGGCCATTAGTGTGATGCAAGGGCGAGCCGTTGGTGGTTCGACAACAGTTAACTGGACATCAAGTTTTAGAACACCAGCTCAAACTTTAAAACAGTGGCAAACTCATCATGGGGTTGAAGGGATTACGGAAGAAAGCATGAAGCCCTGGTTTGAATGGGTCGAACAAAGACTCAATATTAATCCCTGGCCAGTACCACCGAATATGAATAATGAAATTTTAAGACAAGGTGCAACCCAACTCGGCTGGAGTTCAGGTGTTATTGCTCGAAATGTCAATGGTTGTGCCAATCTGGGCTATTGTGGTACCGGCTGTCCGATTAATGCCAAGCAGTCGATGTTAGTCACCACCATTCCAGCTGCGCTCAATCATGGTGCGACCTTGATGAGTCGAACGCGCGTAGAAAAAATTCTGGTTCAAAATGACAAGGCAACTGGTGTTGAAGTTAAATTTATTGATCATAATGGCCAGATAAGAAATGGCATCACAGGCACGATAAAAGCCAAACATGTGGTGATGAGTGCGGGAGCCATTGGTACGCCTGCGGTGTTGTTGCGTTCTCAAATTGCCGACCCCAACAGCCTCATCGGTAAAAGAACCATGATTCATCCAGTTAATCTGACCCTCGGTTTATTTGGTGAAAAAGTCGAGGGCTTTTCCGGTGCTCCACAATCTATTTACAGTGATGAATTCCAATGGCGAGATCAATCCATCGGATACAAACTGGAAGTGCCACCTATGCATCCAGTGTTATCCTCAATTATGGTCAATGGTTTCGGTGAAGAGCATGCCAAGGTGATGGAACAATTGCCTCACATAAATGCAGTGCTGGCGTTGGTGCGAGATGGTTTCCATGAAGAAAGTCAGGGTGGCAGTATCGAACTCGACAAACACGGTTACCCAGTTCTGGATTATCCGCTTACGCCAATTTTGTGGAAAACCTTTAAAGAATCCTTTGCCAATATGATGGAGTTGCAATTTGCTGCTGGTGCAAAGCAAGTTATGCCAATGCATCGGGATGCGGGATTTATCAACTCCTGGAGCGAGGCGAAAAAGGCTTTGGAAACCTTACCAATGAAACCGCTCAGAGCCAAACTCTTTACCGCGCATTTGATGGGCGGTTGTGCAATGGGTGAGGATAAGTCTCAATCGGTGGTGAACAGCTATCATCAACATCATCATGTGGAAGGTCTTAGTGTGATGGATGCTTCCGTTTTCCCAACCAGCCTTGGAGTGAATCCCCAGTTGTCAATTTATGGGTTGACTGCCAGAGCGGCGACGCATTTGGTTGAGAGTCTTAAGGGTTAATTAATCATTTCCCTTAGGCTGTCGAATCGGAGGAGTCCACTTTTTATGAGTGGGCTCAGGTTCTGGATCTCTACAAGCTCCACTAAAGCACTTAAAAATGAGGCCACTTGCTTCTATAAATGTCATTCCAATTTCAAATAAAGCTCCTTCAGTTTGAGCCCAAGCTTCATCATATAAATATTTGCCATGGATATTGGCTTCAATATGCCATGTCCATCCATCAAGTCCATGGTTTTTTTCTGCAGCAGGCTCGTCGATTAAAAATTTTGAATCCATAATTTTATCAACCAAACTTTGTGTTTCATTCTCATCTAGTATTACAGAAAAACCTTTTACTATCTCTCTAGTTTCAGTGTTATCGCTGTAGTTATGTACGAACTGTAGTACATCTATTTTTGACGTTCTGTTTGAAATGTATAAAGTGATTACCGTTTTTCTTCCCCATGATGGATACATCCACAATCTGAAAATGACTGGAACTGATTTATTTCCATATACAGGTTGCAGGTTTAGGTCTTGATATACCTGACTTTCGTTGTAGTAGGCATTGCTACTACTCCATAGAGGAGTTAACTCAGCTGTTTGTCTTTCGAATATGTGAACAAAGTATGTTAATAACAACATAATTATTACAAGGCTAAATAGAGAGATGTAATTTTTAAAACTCATAATTTCTTCAACTAGATTTTGAAATATTGTTAATGCTATAGCTTATTGAAAAGAAACAAAATACTAACTCACAAATCCTGCGCCAAACGAAAACCAACAAGCATATCCCGATGAGTCTTTGAAAGCCCATTACGGTCTGCGGAGCGCAGGTAAACAGGACTAGTAAACCAGTTACCGCCACGTATAACCGTTTCAAACTGACACTCACCATTTAGCCATGCGCTGCCATTTTGAGGAGCGTCTTTGTATGAATTGTGATAACAATCTTCAACCAACTCCCACACGTTACCATGCATATCATATAAGCCAAAATTGTTGGCTGAGAATGATTTGACCTCTACTGTTCCATCGTAAGAAGCACTACACTCTCCAGCTGGGCGTACACCTTCTTTTGGTTCGTTTCTTCCATATTGAGCTTTAGAGCAATCAATATCATCACCCCAAAAATATTTTGTTGTCGTGCCAGCTCGTGAAGCATATTCCCATTCCGCTTCACTGGGTAGTCGAAAAGTTTGCCCTGTCGTCATATTTAACCAGGGAATAAATTGTGTTGTTATGTCTTCGTAACTGACATAAATGACTGGACGATTACCGCGACCCCAACCTTCATCTTCAGGTTTATGAGTGCAAGCGCCAGCATTTACGCACGCATCCCATTGAGTAAAAGTGACTTCTGTTTCACTCATTTTGAAAGACTTGACGGTTACAGTATGGATTGGTTGTTCATCATCTCGTTCTGTAGAACCCATTTGAAAGGTTCCGGCTGGGATGGTTAGCATCTTAGGTGTATATGTTGAGTTGGACTGTTTCTCAGTTGCTGATTGAGAACAACCTATTAGGAAAATTGTGGTAGATACCAAAGGGTATAGAAGTTTATTGTTTATTGGTTTTATCATTTGAATCTCCATATTTTGCTTTATTTATATTTTTAATTTGATTGAGTATATCAGTTTTAGATACAGTAGACATTGTCATTTCGGATGATGCTGGTAGCCAAAAAATTCAAACAGTTAAAAAAAAGATTGAGACCATATTGGTGTTTCAGTTAGGATTACATAAAAGAATTATTTGTTTCTCCTACATAGGAGTATTATGAAAAACCTAGACTCCCACGTTTCATCAATCATCATTTTATTATTAATCCTGTCTTTAATTCTGGCAGCCGACAACTTTTTAGGCAGTTTGGAAGAGGCAAAAAAATACAAAGGCATGATGATGATGGCATTATTATTGATTCCACAGGGCAGAATTTTCACTAGAATGGGTGATTTGAAAAAAATGGGTCAATCATTCGGTACAAGAATCGGATATTGGTTGCTAAACGAATTTCAGGTTTTGTTGGCCGTATTTATCTTTTTATTAATGAGAGCTTAATTTGAAAAGAGTCGCGTTTGTCATACTCGCAATTGTTAGCAGTTTTTCAACTTATGCTGAAGAATTATCACTTAATAGTGAAATAAAATGCCTGTCATTTCATCAAAATAAAGAAGAGCTGTGTGCTATTAACTCAGAACAAAGTGTCATCTGGTTGTATTTCCCGGGGCCTGGTATGCCCGCTATACAATTGCCTTATGACAGACAACCTATGACCGAGTTTTATATTACCGATATTCAATTGTCACCCGATGAGAAAACCTTTGCCTTTGTGTCCGCCAGTGAAGGACATCCCGGTTTGACCGTTGTCGATTTGCCCAGTTTGTTAAATTTCTCGGGCGAAATTCAGCAAAAAGTCATCGCTGAATATCCACATGATGTATCCATTGTTGGTTGGCAAAATAATCAGCTGATTTATGAAATGTATTACAATGATTTTGATGGTGTGGAGAGAGAAGCCCAAAGCCAGCAGTTTTTATTTGATTTAACCACTGGCGAGAGTTTGGTGCTGAAATAAAAATAATTGTTAAAATCGATAAGTTACCATCAAATAGGAATTGGTAAGGTCAGCAATATCTGCCGGAATTTGACTGTACCCTAATGCCATATCCCATTTTCTTGAAACCTGCCATCCAACCCCGATATCCCAATAGATTCCACTTGATGATTTGCGAACAGGCGGGTTTGTCACACAGAATATACAGGCAAAAGGATCTTCTAATGATTCACTAGTATTTGCGAAACCTATTGAACCAAAACCATAAACGTTATCGCCATTGGTTTTAGCTGTAAAAGCCAGATAAAATGAATCGGCTTCATAAGTCAGGAAAGTAGAGAAATCAAATGCTGAAGAAGAGTTTACAGAGCCAAACTTAACGCCATATTGTTGGGAATAATAATAAGTATATTCAATGCCTGAATAATCATTGCTGAAAGATTCTCCAGCCGTGTCAGCATCAGAGCTTCCCGTTATCGCGGATAAATAATGCTGCCAGAAAAAATTGTCTTGATTTGAAGTTTCTTCAGCCTGAACAGCCAACGAGAGAGCCAAAGTAAACATTAAAAGCAGTTTGCCAAGCTTGTAGATAAGCATATCAACTCCTTCCAGATTTACTGGTCATATTTTGAGCATTATATGCCTGAAAGAATAGTAATACAAACAGATTTTTCCTGAACAAATCAACAAAACCCAGCGATTAGGGCAATAATAATCGCTGGTGATAGTTAGGAGTTGAAACAAAAAGAAAAAACGTTAAAAACGATAACTCATTTTTAAATAGGTGTTGGAGAGATCAGCCATTTCAGCACTGATTTGACTATAACTCAATGCCATTTCAAAGCGACTTCCCAGATTCCATCCAGTACCAATTTCCCAGTAAAGCCCACTCGATGAAGTATGAGCAACAGGCTCATTTAGACAGAAAACTAGTAAGGCGCATGTTACCGGATCTTCGAGAGTCTCATCAGTTTTAGCATAGCCTAATGAGCCAAAGCCAAACAGACCATTGCTCTGGGTGTTTGCTGTAAATGCCAGATATTTCGAATCGGCATAGTATGATTGGCTACCAAATAATCCGGGAAATAAATCATTGGATGACATGCCACCAAATTTAACGCCATATTGTGGTTTAAAAAAATAGGTAAACTCGCCACCGAAAGATAAATTACTAAAGGATTTGCTAACTGCGTTAAAGTCTGCATTGGAATCTCCAATCATTACAGTAATTAAATAGGGTTTCGACAAATCGTTATTTTCTTCGCTGTTTTCCTCTGCTATAGCAAAGGTCGAAAGTGACACAACAAGTATTAATAGAAAGGAGATAATGTTTTTTATTAGCATAGTAATTCCTTTATTTTGTTTTAGGTTGTTTTGGAGCATTTTATGTGAAAAAAGTTCAATGGGAAATGTTTATTGAAAGGTGAAAGATAGCCAGTAAATTACAAAACCGTTAAACTAGCGCCTGTTTAATTGATGAGAGAAACAATGCCCTGGTTACAATTAAGATTACAAACAACCAAACAATATGCAGAAGAAACCAGTGATGTCCTAATGGATATTGGTGCTTTGTCGGTCACCTTTATGGATGCAGAAGATCAACCCATTTTAGAGCCTGCTCCTGGAGAAACCCCATTGTGGGAAAATGTTGTGATTCAGGCATTGTTTGAAGCTGATGTCGATACAAATGAAGTCTTGGAACAATGGAAATTAGCGGCTTTATCCGAGCATAGTCAGGTCGGCGAATTTGAAATTCTCGAGGATAAGGATTGGGAAAGGGAATGGATGGACAGATTTGAGCCCATGTGTTTTGGAGATCGATTATGGATCTGCCCAAGTTGGAAGCCAGTGGTTGATGAAAATGCAGTAAATATATTGCTCGATCCCGGATTGGCATTTGGTACAGGAACTCACCCCACAACTGCACTATGTTTAAAATGGCTGGATGCTGCTGATGTAAATGATAAGGTTGTAATTGATTATGGATGTGGTTCAGGGATACTGGCAATTGCGGCTCTGAAGTTGGGTGCGAAAAAAGTTTATGCAGTGGATATTGACCCGCAAGCTATTCTGGCAACAAAAGATAATGCTGAAAGAAATAATGTGGCTGATGAGCGTTTGCTTGTTGGCATGCCGGAAATATTGAAAGAAAAATCTCAAGCAGATATTTTATTGGCTAATATATTGGCAGAGCCGCTGAGGAATTTGATACAAGAAATTTACGATCTGTGTAAACCTCATGGTAGAATTGCGCTATCCGGTTTGTTGACGACTCAATCTGATGAGCTAATAGCAATTTATCAACAGCGCTTTCAGATGGAAGAGCCAGTATTTCAAAATGAATGGGCTCGTTTAACAGGCATTAAAGTAAATAACTAGGAACTTTTCGAGTGGAAAACAAGGCTCACTACACACGTTGCCCTCATTGTAAAAGTGCATTCAGAATAACTCTGGAAATTTTATCTCGTGCTCAGGGAAAGGCTCGCTGCGGTGCTTGTTTGGCAATTTTTCAGGCTTCAGATTATTTACTCCAGCCCAAAGAAGTGAAGGAAGTTTTGGAAGAGGCTGCGCAGGAAGATTCGCAAGATTCCAAAAGCAACGCATCTGTAAATAACACTTTTGAGGTTATAGAAAATTCAGAAATTCAGAAAGAGCAAGATGAATTTGAATTTGACCCTGAAACCGGTGATTTGGTGTTGCCGGAGGATAAAAAGGATTTAGTTGCAGAAGTAAAAGATGAGCCACAAGAAGAGTTTCAAGGAAAGTCGATAGAAACTGAAACGGAAGAATCTGTTCCATTGGAAAATGATGTTAATTCTTCAAGAAAAGAACCTACCTTTGAAATTGATATTAATGATATTGATCCAAATGATATTGATTTGGATGGGAACGAAGTTGCGCAGCCTGTTGAAAAAATAAAGCAAGAAGAAGCCGTTCAGCCTTCTGAAGATGAATCATCAGAAGTTGATGAAGCATTGTCAGTCAACAAAGCCTCTGAAGTTGAAACTGATACCTCCAAAAATCTAGAAATTTCAGAAGAGCAATTAGATATTGAGGATGTTATTCAGGCATCTGCTTCTGAGGCAGAATCGATAACGACATCTGAAGAAGATGAAACCGCAGTAGAAAGTGAAGCAAAAGATGATCAAGATGCAGTCTCACAAGATGAGGAGGCACAAGAAGAGGCTGTTGAAGAGATACCTGAAAAACCAGAAGAAGATGAAGAGCTTAAGCGTTTGCTTGAAGCGAGTAAGAAAGAAAGCGAAAAACCAAAAAGTCGCGAAGAAATTTTAAAAGCCGTTGATGTCGCCCCTGATCCTTTGGAAGAGTTTGATGAGATTGTTCAGCCTAACAAAAGAACATTCAGAAACTGGTTGATCTTTATTGTCATTTTGTCGCAACTGGCTTTTGCTGGCTATAAATTTTGGACAAATCGTCAAACATTGGCCTGGGATGAAAACTGGGGTGAATTTACTCAAAAAGTTTGCAGCTATTTAGATTGCCAGTTAGAAGCAAGACGAGATGTTAGTAAAATTCGCTTAAGACAACGGATCGTTTCTCCTTCGGAAGAGAAAGAGGGTTACCTGTCAATTCAGATGCTACTTACCAACGAAGCAGAATTTGACCAGCCTTATCCGCAGATCTTGATCAGGTTTAGTAATTCGCAAGGCGATCAGGTGGCAGAGAAGCAATTTGCCGTGAAAGATTATTTTCCTGAAAAAGTGAATGAGCTGATGCCTGCTGACGCCGAAGTTCATATCAGTTTTGAGACAGAATTGCCTCACCCTGATGCTTTGGGATTTGAGTTTATATTCAATTAGATTCGTTTTTAATTTGAAATGCATTTTTCCTAACTTAAAAATATAAAAATATTTGCTCTTGTGATTTTAATCCGCTTTTAAACAGTGTAAAATCTGGCTTTTCTTTGACCAATCAGATCTGATGTTTTCTGATCAAGCTTCAGAGATGAGTGTTCAAATTATGAGGATCGGTAATTATTCCTTAGACAATAACCTGTTTCTTGCCCCCATGGCTGGCGTGACAGATCTTCCATTTAGAAGACTTTGTAAATCGTTGGGAGCAGGTGTCGTTGTTGGGGAAATGGTGAGTTCCAATCCTGAATTGAGACAGTCACGTAAAAGTCGTTTGCGCTTACGCCATGATAATGAACCCGGTTTAAGAGTGGTTCAGATTGCAGGTTCAGAACCTGAAATGATGGCTGAGGCAGCGAAGTATAATGTGTCTCAAGGCGCTCAGGTTATCGACATCAACATGGGTTGTCCAGCGAAGAAGGTATGCCGTAAGGCGGCAGGCTCTGCGTTGTTGAAAGACCCGCAATTGGTGAACGATATTCTTAATGCTGTGGTCAAAGCTGTTGATGTTCCGGTTACCTTAAAGATAAGAACAGGTTGGGACAAGAACAATAGAAATGCAATCGAGATTGCAAAAATTGCTGAAGGTAACGGTATTCAATCTTTGGCAGTACATGGCCGAACCAGAGCGTGTAAATATCAAGGTGAAGCAGAGTATGAAACTATTGCCAATGTAAAGGCCAATGTTTCTATTCCTGTAATTGCTAACGGTGATATTGATACGCCTGAAAAGGCTAAAGAGGTTTTGGCTTATACCAATGCTGATGGATTAATGATTGGTAGAGCTGCTCAGGGAAATCCCTGGATTTTTCGTGAAATTGATCATTTTTTGCAAACAGGTCAAAAATTGCTACCTGCTTCAAAAAATGAGATTGCTGAAGTGCTTATTTCTCATTTAAGTGAGCTACATCAATTTTATGGAGAGGTACAGGGTGTTAGGATCGCAAGAAAGCATACTAGCTGGTATTTAAAGGCAATTGATGAAGATAGTGATGTAATGTCACGCTTTAATCAAATCGATTCAGCTCACCAGCAGCATGATTTTTTGAAAATTTATTTTCAACAATTAGATAGTTTATAGGGCACCATTGGTATGAATCTAGATAGTATGAGTATGTCAGAACAGAAAGAAAATTCAATGCTTGATACAGGCAATCAACAAAACACTTTAAGAGAAAGTGTCGAGTTGGCAATGAAAAATTATTTTGCTCAGTTGGGCGATGAACAACCAAGCGACATTTACGAAATGGTTTTGGCAGAAGTGGAAGCGCCATTGATGGAGTCAATCATGGATTACACCAATGGAAACCAGACCAGAGCAGCCAAGGTATTAGGTCTTAATCGTGGTACCTTGAGAAAGAAACTGAAAATTTATGGTTTAAACTAGAGTAAAAATATTGAACAATAAAGCGGGCTTTAAGCCCGTTTTCTATTTGAAGTGTGGCAATCAGGATTTTTGAGTTAATAGTGTAGGGCAAGCATATGAGTACCAAACCAGTTAAAAGAGCATTGATCAGCGTTTCAGACAAAACCGGAATAGTTGATTTTGCGACTCAACTCAATATATTGGGAATTGAAATTTTGTCAACAGGTGGAACGGCAAAGCTTTTGTCAGATAACCAATTGCCAGTTATTGAAGTTTCCAGTTATACCGGTTTTCCGGAGATGATGGATGGTCGGATAAAAACCTTACACCCTAAAATTCATGGTGGTCTGTTGGCAAGGCGAGGTCAGGATGATGAGATCATGGCACAACATGACATCAAGCCGATAGATTTGCTGGTGGTTAATTTATATCCCTTTGAAGCAACGGTGACCAATCCTGATTGTAAGCGTGAAGATGCGATAGAGAATATTGATATTGGCGGTCCAACCATGTTAAGAGCTGCTGCCAAAAATCATAATGATGTGGCCGTGGTTGTTGATCCGGATGATTACGCGGAAATTGTTGATCAATTGAAAAATTCAGGTGGTACTGATCTGGCGCTAAGGTATCATTTGGCAAGCAAAACTTTTTCTCATACAGCCAGATACGACGCCGCCATCTCTAATTATCTGACCGCAAGATCAGAAGCTCAGGATGGTGTAGAAGAATTCCCACAAACTTACTCTGTTCAGTACAAGAAACAGCAAACCATGAGATATGGTGAAAACCCTCATCAGGCTGCGGCTTTTTATGTTGAGCATAATCCCGTTGAGGCATCAGTTTCCACTGCTGTTCAACTTCAGGGAAAGGAATTGTCTTTTAATAATGTGGCAGATACTGATGCGGCATTGGAATGTGTTAAACAGTTTGATGAGCCAGCCTGTGTCATTGTTAAGCATGCTAATCCTTGTGGCGTCGCGGTGAGTGATAATATTTTGAATGCTTATCAGCGAGCGTTTCAAACCGATCCAACGTCTGCTTTTGGCGGCATCATTGCTTTTAATAGAGAACTTGATCCTGAAACAGCCAAGGCAATTATTGACCAGCAATTTGTCGAAGTAATTATAGCGCCATCAGTTTCCGAAAGAGCCAAAATTGTTGTGTCCCAAAAGGCTAATGTGCGATTACTCAGTTGCGGTCAATGGCAAGAATCAATTGCCAGTTGGGATTATAAAAAAGTTAATGGAGGTTTGCTGGTTCAGGATAAGGATCTTGGTGTGATCACCGAAAAAGATCTAAAGATTGTCAGTAAAGTAAAACCCTCCAAACAACAAATAGATGATTTACTATTTTGTTGGAAAGTGGCTAAATCAGTGAAATCAAATGCTATTGTCTATGCTAAAAATCTTCAGACTATTGGTGTAGGCGCTGGGCAAATGAGCCGGGTTTATAGTGCCAAAATTGCTGGAATCAAAGCCGAAGATGAAGGGCTTGAAGTAAAAGGTTCTGTCATGGCATCTGATGCTTTTTTTCCTTTCAGGGATGGTATTGATGCAGCAGCCAGTGCAGGTATCAGCGCTATTATTCAGCCAGGTGGATCCATGAGAGATCAGGAGGTCATTGATGCCGCTGATGAACATGGAATGGCAATGGTCTTTACCGGAATGCGACATTTCAAGCATTAGTTCAGGTTTTAAAATTAGGTATTTATTTTTGATGGTCTGACCTGTTCAGGTTATATTCATTTTACTTCTATAAAATAACCGATGCAATGGACATCATTGCATTACTGTTTACAAGGAGATAGAAATGAAACAACTAATCACAGCTGGACTAATAGCAAGTATGACGGTGTTTTCGGTGGCTGCTGAAGAACCTTCTTTTAATTTTTTTGAAGCCGGGTTTGTGGATTATGATTTTGCAGACGGTTATACATTAAGATTTAATTCAGAACTCAATGAAAACACTTTTTTGACCGGTTCTTACGAATCAGTAAGTGAAACGATTTTTGGATTTGATATCGATCTTAATACGACTTTATTTGGTGTTGGATATAAATTTAGTCAGGGAGACAATAGTGTCACTTATGGAACTGTTTCCTATCTTGATATTGAGGTGGATACACCATTTGGCAGTGGTGGAGACGATGGTTATCAATTGGGACTTGGTTATCGAAATCAATATAGCGAGAATTCTCAATTTTATACCGAGTTGAATCATATGAATGTTGTGAGTTCGGCAACTGAATTGGTGTTAGGTATTCGCCATAAAATGTCTGATGATGTTGGCATGTATGCCGAATATAAAACCAATGATTTTGGTGATGATGGTTATGGTATAGGTGTCTCTTTCAGTTTTTAAAGAAAAAAGGGCTCATTAGGACAATGAGCCCTTTATCCCAACCTGTATTCAGGCTAAAATTCTCTTTTATGACTTCAATTAAAAAGTGGTTCAAATGAAAGTTTTGGTAATTGGCGGCGGTGGTCGAGAACATGCTTTAGCCTGGAAAGCAGCAGAATCAGAAAATGTTGAAACTGTTTATGTAGCGCCAGGTAATGCCGGAACTGCTTTGGAGCCTGATATTGAAAATGTTTCGATAGCTGCTGAAGATATTGAGGGATTGCTCAATTTTGCCAAAGAAAAGCAAATTGATTTAACTATTGTAGGCCCGGAAGCACCTTTGTGTTTGGGCGTGGTTGACTTGTTTCAACAACATGGTTTGAAATGTTTTGGCCCCTCAAAAGGATCAGCTCAACTGGAAGGCTCAAAAGCTTTCGCCAAAGATTTTCTTGCTCGTCATAATATTCCTACTGCAGCTTACGGTAATTTTACCGATATTCAACAAGCCAGGGATTATGTGGAAAAAATGGGTGTTCCCATTGTTGTAAAAGCAGATGGTCTGGCAGCGGGTAAAGGCGTGATCATTGCCAAAACAAAGGAAGAAGCCTTTGCGGCAATTGATGATATGCTGGCCGGTAACAAGTTTGGTGATGCCGGACATCGTGTGGTTGTTGAGGAGTTTTTGCAGGGTGAAGAAGCCAGCTTTATCGTGATGGTAGATGGTAAAAACATTCTTCCACTGGCAACCTCGCAGGATCACAAAGCCAGAGATAATGGTGACAAAGGTCCAAATACTGGTGGCATGGGTGCCTATTCTCCAGCGCCTGTGGTTACAGAAGAAATGCATGACAAAATTATGCAGCAGGTGATCATTCCAACCGTTAAAGGCATGAAAGAAGAAGGCTATCCATATACCGGCTTTTTGTATGCCGGGATTATGGTGACAGCAGACGGTACCCCAAAAGTGCTTGAATATAACTGTCGTTTTGGTGACCCCGAAACTCAGCCAATTATGGTGAGATTAAAATCAGATCTGGTCGAGTTATGCTTGTCTGCTATTGAGGGCAATCTGGATCAGCAAAGTGTTGAATGGGATGAAAGAAAAACCGTTGGCATTGTGATGGCAGCCGGCGGATATCCCGATAGTTATGCCAAGGGCAATGTGATTTCAGGATTGGAAAGTGAAATGCCGAACACCAAGGTGTTTCACGCCGGAACGTCTATTGACGGTGATGAAATTGTGACCGCTGGAGGCAGGGTGCTTTGTGTTGTCGGTCTAGGCAAGTCCGTAGGTGAAGCTCAAATGCTGGCCTATGAGCGCATTAACTCAATCCGTTGGCAAGATGTTTATTATAGAGATGACATAGGCCACAAAGCTATTGACAGAGAAAAAGTAATTAATTGATCCAGCTGGATGGATTGAAAGGCTTGCCCTGATGCCTGAGTTCAAAATAGAGTCCGGGCTTTTGTTGTCCACCACTTTGCCCAGCTGATGCAATGGTTTCTCCGCGATTCACAAAATCACCTACTTGTTTGTATAAGGCTTGATTGTAGCCATACAGGCTCATGTACCCATCTCCATGATCAAGGATAACAAGCAAGCCAAATCCGCGTAACCAATCGGCATACACCACTCGACCATGGTGAATGGCATTAATTGATTGGCCTTCGCTGGCGCTGATGATAACACCATTACTCTTTAACCCTTCGGCGAGACGACTACCATAGGATTGCAGCTTTTTACCTTTAACAGGCCAATTAAGTTTACCTTTCAGGTTTTTTAAACCATCTAGCGGTTGAGAAAAGTCGATTTTGTTAATTGTTTGTTGAACCGAATCAATCAGTTCCTGTAATTCAGAAGCATTGATTTCCAACTCTGTCAGTTTCTCGGTTTTTTCGTCAATGTCTTTAGCTAGAGAGGCAACCAGCTTTTGTCTTTCTGATTTAAGAGCTTGCAAGCGCTTTGCTTCTGCCTCTCTTGATTGTTTGAGAATGTTCAGATCACTGATTTCACGTTCAATTTTTTGGTTAACCAGTGACAATTCTTTAAGCGTATTTTGCAATTGTAAAATCTTATCCCTGCGAGCCTTGTTCATATAGTCATAATAGATCAGCATTCTGCCGAGTTTTGCCGGGTCTTCCTGATTGAGCAGCATTTTTAAATATTCCTGCTTGCCACTTACATACGCTGATTTAATTTGGGCGGCAATTGCATCTTTTTGTTGTTCCCTGTTTTTATCAAGTTGTGTTTTTTGTTTTTTGAGTTGTGCCAATTGATTATTTTTCTGTTTTAGTTGTCTATTGGTTGCCTTTAATATCTTGCTTGCTGTTGCAATTCTTTTTTCAGTTTTTCTAAGTGATTGAACTGCCTCACTTTGCAGTTTTCTTTTAGCTTCAAGTTGATTTTGCAGTTTTGAGATTTCAGTTTTTAGCTGACCAAGTTCCTTTTCAATGGCCTTGTCATCCTTATCGGCGGCATGGGAAATATTGTCTGTTAATGGCAACGCCAACAGGATAAATAAAATAAAAATTCGCTTTATTATTAATTTATTTAGCATTAGTTTTTGTCATATCAGTTAACTACTTCAAACAAAGGTTGTCCTGTCATTTCATTCGGTATAGGCAATCCCGCCAATGATAATAAAGTTGGCGCTATGTCAGATAATACCCCTTGTTTTGGGTTGATTTCTGCAGGGCGACCGAAATATATCAAGGGTACCAGAAAATTGGTATGTGCTGTATGTGCTTGCCCACTTTTATGGTCAACCATTTTTTCAGCGTTACCATGATCGGCAGTAATCACCACTTCTCCTCCAAATTGTTTGGAAGCTTCAATAATTCGTCCCAAACACTCATCAAGACATGAAATGGCTTTTACTGTAGCATCAAAGTTGCCCGTGTGGCCAACCATATCCGGGTTGGCAAAGTTGCAAATAATAAAGTCATATTTTTGTGATTCAATGGCATTAACCAGCTTGTCTGTTAAAAGTGGTGCATTCATTTCAGGTTGAAGATCATAAGTTGCAACCTTTGGGCTCGGGATCAATTCTCTATCCTCACCAACGAAAGGCTCTTCTCGACCACCATTAAAGAAAAAAGTAACATGTGCATACTTTTCGGTTTCAGCAATTCTGAGCTGTTTTAAATTCAGATCCTGCAGGTGTTCACCTAATACTTTTGACAAAAAAATCGGTTCAAAAGCAACCGGAGCATTAATGTCAGCAGCATACTGAGTTAGCATCAAAAAATTAATTGACTGTTTATCACGAGAAAAACCATCAAAATCATCATCAACAAAGGCGCGTGTTATTTCTCTTGCCCTGTCAGCTCGGTAATTCATAAATATTACGGAATCATCGGAGCATATTTTTGCGTCACCATCAATTATTGTTGGTTTTACAAATTCGTCATTTTCGCCACGGTCATATGCAGCTTGCAATGCGGTTTGAGCATCGTCAAAATGATAATCCGCTTTTCCCTGAGTTAACATCTGGTAAGCTTGTTCTACTCTTTCCCAGCGTTGATCTCTGTCCATGGCATAATATCGACCAGTAATGCTGGCGATCCTGATTTGGTCAAGCGATTCAATCTCTGATAAATAACCACTGGCACTTTGCGGTGGTGTATCGCGACCATCGAGAAAAGCATGCAGATAAACCTTTTTGACTTGATGTTGATTGGCCAATTGAATCATAGCCTTGATATGTTCTATATGGCTGTGTACGCCACCATCGGATAACAATCCCATAATGTGTAAAGCGGAATTATTTTGTTTGGCATTATTAATGACATTTAAAATAGCGGGGTTTGTTTGAAAGTCACCATCTTCAATCGCCTTGGTAATACGCGTAAAGTCCTGATAGACTACTCGACCGGCGCCAAGATTTAAGTGACCAACTTCGGAATTACCCATTTGTTGATCTGGCAAACCAACATCAAGGCCGGAGCCTGAAATAAGGGTATGAGGAAAGTTTTGCCACAGATCATCAAATACAGGTGTATGAGCAGCTTTGATTGCGTTGAATTCGGGTGATTCGCTATGTCCCCAACCATCCAGAATTAACAAAGTTATGGGCTTTTTATTCATCATTTTGTGTTAATCTATCTCATCGTAATACAACAAAAAAATATGGCAGGATTATACACTAATTTATTAACTTGTGATTTATTGCTAAACTGGGATTTTTGATAATTGCTAGAATATTGGCAAATTGATGTGACAAGAACAACAATTAATAGAAAAGAGATTGTCCGAGTATGAATTTAAAAAATATGAATCAAAGTCTAACGCCGATATACAAAACAGGTTGGTTGTATTTGTTTATTATCGGATTGTTCGCTTTTGCCTGGGGAATTGATCAAGGAATTTTAAAATCAGCCAACCAGTGGAATCGTGATTTCTGGCATTCTTTTGGCGATCAACCGAATGATTCAAAACAAGTGTTATACGTCAAGTTGACTGAATCCGAACTGGAACAAAAAAGCTGGATAGCCGGATTGTTCAAAAAGTACCCAGCTGCTAATTATGGTTTGATATTCAAGAGTGATTTGTCTATTGAAAAGAGCATTAAAGCTTACTTATCAAAATCCAAAACACCTGCCAGCGTTGTATTGGCAACAAGCGACAGATTTTCAGGTACTGGCTTTAACAGCGAAGATGGTAAAAATCTGAACTTCTTTCAAAATGCTCAAAGTATTTATGAATTGACGGAAATTACAGAGAAAGATGCTGGAGAGTTGCTTTTAAGGCCATCAGTTGTTGAAAGAAATGGTTCCATCCCGATGATTTGGAAATATCAGGATCAGGTTTATCCCGGATTTATAACCACTTTATGGTCCGCCTATCACAATGATGTCGCCGCTCTTGATAGAGAGGGCATGATCACTCATTCGATTAAGATTAAAGATGATAGCTATCCGTTAGGTATGACAGGAAGAATTTTTGCTTTCGCAGATTCCGTGAATTCAATCAGTTTAAAGGATGCCCTGTCATCAAAAAGATACAAGCCAAAACTGATTGTGATACATGATGAAACTGTTGAGCCTGATGATATTGCACTGGCATCAATTGGTCAGTTGGCCGAATCGGATTATATCTATCAAGGTGGTATTACCTTTTATGCGTCTTATTTATTGATGATTGCAGCGCTGGTTTTCAACTGGTGGTTGATCCATGCTACCAGAGGTAAAAAAATTGCGATGCATTTATCCTTTGCTACCGGATTAATATTATTGCAGTATCTGGCCTTTTATTTTTCACAATGGTTGCCAATTTTGCATGTAATCATTTTGTCAGTATTTGGTGCATTGATTGTTGCCGGGTATGAACTTGAAAACCATAAGGTTGCCAGACTACAAAAAAACCATAATAAATTAATAGCTAAAGCGGCGGATCTTTTCTTTGATAATCATCAATTTGATTCCATTCAACCCTTCTTGAATGAAACTTCTCCAGATAAACATTTGCTTAATAAAATATATACCATTGCCCTTAAAGCAGAGGACAAGAAAAATATGGTATTGGCAGAAAAGTTATTGGTCTGGATTAAGGACACCGGAATTACCCATCGAAAAACTGATAAGAAGCTTGCTGAATACAATAAGCCACTTAGTGACAGCATGCTGGAAGCAACCATGCTGATCAGTCCGGAACAAATGATGGGTAGCACACCATCCAATCTTGGAATTCAGTTCAAATCATTCGGTCGATATAAAGTGGAAGGCGTGTTGGGTCAAGGAGCAATGGGCGTTGTATTTAAAGGTGTTGATCCCAAGATAAACCGTCATGTAGCGATTAAAACACTGCAACTTAAAAGTGATACGGAAAATATGGAAGATATCAAAGCCAGATTTTTCCGAGAGGCAGAAACGGCGGGAAATTTAAGTCATGCGAACATCGTGACCATTTATGATGTTGGAGAAGAAGGTTCTCTGGGATATATAGCCATGGACTTCTTATCGGGCGTGCCGCTTTCAGATTGTGTTAAAGGAAAAACTCGCTTAACACCGACTGTTGTTTATCAATTAATGGTGCAATTGGCAGATGCACTTGAATATGCTCACAGCCAAAATATTGTTCATCGTGATATTAAACCTGCCAATGTCATGTACGACAAAAAAATGAATCGTGTTACCTTGACAGATTTTGGTATTGCTCACATCTCTGACAAGAGTAAAACCAAAACCGGAACTGTAATGGGTAGTCCTTATTACATGTCTCCTGAACAGGTGATCGGTAAAAAAGTTGATGGACGCAGTGATGTTTTCAGTTTAGGTGTTACCTTTTATCAGTTGTTGTCAGGAAATCTGCCGTTTGAAGGTGAGTCAATTGCCAGTGTTGCTTTTCATATCACCAAAACGCAGCACAAACCAGTTAAACACTGGAATAAAAAATTGCCGGCAAGTGCTGTCAGGATCACCAACAAGGCACTACAGAAAGATATTGATAAACGCTTTCAATCCATGAAGGAATTCAAGCAGGCATTAGTGGCTGCATTAAAGAAAGATTTTCGTAAGGAGGTGACGCTGTGAAAAACAAGGTACAGTCTGTCACAGACAAGGGGTCGGTTCGCTCTAATAATGAAGACGCCATTCAGTTCGGTTACAACCCGGAAGCAGATTTTGACTGGATGGTAGTTGCTGATGGTATGGGTGGGCATCAGGCTGGAGAAGTGGCCAGTAAAATGGTTGTTAGCATTCTGGAAAGTGAATTAGCCTATTTGAGTCAATCACCAACAGGTGGATGGAAAAGCTGGCTCAAGGAACTGGTGATGCAGGCAAATCAGGCAGTGTTTAATGCGGCACAAAAAAATCCTGCCTATCAGGCTATGGGAACCACTGTAGTGCTAGCCATCATTGAAAAAGAAACCTTGCATTTTGTTTGGGTGGGTGATTCCAGACTATACTGTTTTCAAGATGACCAGTTACAGCAACTCAGCAAGGATCATTCCATGATTCAGTTCTTGCTTGATAAGGGAGCGATCAGTGAAAAGGAAGCTGAAGAATCGAATACAAAAAATATTCTGGCAAAAGCGATAGGTGTAAAAGAAGAGGTTGAAGCAGATTATGCCAGTCAAAAAGTTGCCGCTGGAAATGTTATAATGTTATCTACTGATGGATTTCATGATATTGTTACAAATGATGAAATTTGTAAGTGGTTATTACAAGCTCGTGAAGGAAAAAACGTGGTTGATGCCATGGTGACCCAGGCTCTTGAAAAGGGCAGCAAGGATAATGTGACCATTGGTTTGATTTGTGTTCAGAATTAACGTAAATTATTGAAAATTAATTGTTTTTAAGGTGTGATAATGGCCTATTTAGCCCTGATAGTTGAAGATGTAGTAATAAACAAGTGGGAAATCAGTGACCAAGGATTGTTGATTGGTAGAGCAAAAGGTTGTGATGTTCAAATTGATGACCAGTCAGTTAGCTCCAGACACGCCAGAGTGCTGGTTGAAAAAGATCCTTATTTTAATGATAATCAACTGGTCTTTATTGAAGACTTGAATAGCACCAATGGTACCGAGCATAACGGTAGAACCGTAAGCAAGGCTCAACTGAATGATGGTGATGACATTAAAATTGGATTTAATCATTTCCGTTTTATTAGTGAAGATGGACTTAATCTGGACGAAACAGCTGTTATTCTAAACTAATC
This sequence comes from Gammaproteobacteria bacterium, assembly GCA_029880585.1. Lineage (GTDB taxonomy): Bacteria > Pseudomonadota > Gammaproteobacteria > Enterobacterales > Kangiellaceae > Aliikangiella. Next base: position 23,918 of record JAOUOC010000004.1, on the reverse strand, counting down.
AAGCAGAATGTTAGATACAATAAAATTTAAAAAGAGGGAGCGTTATGAGTTATTTGGTTTATGTAATACTTGGTCTGGTCGTTATGTTGATCCTGATGGGGGTCAAAACTGTACCGCAAGGATTTGAATATACGATTGAGCGTTTTGGAAAGTTTACTAAAAGTTTAAGACCTGGTTTCAACTGGATTACTCCTGTTATTGAAAAAGTTGGTGCAAGAGTCAATATGATGGAGCAAGTGCTGGATATTCCTGAACAACAGATTATTTCTCAGGATAATGCTACGGTCACCATTGATGCCGTATGTTTTTACCAGATTGTCAGTGCTTCTCAAGCGATGTACGAAGTTAATGATCTGGAAAGAGCTATGCAGAATCTGGTAATGACCAACATTCGTACTGTTTTGGGTTCTATGGATTTGGATGAAATGTTATCCAAAAGAGACCAAATCAATGCACGTATTCTAACCATTGTTGATGAAGCTACAAATCCCTGGGGAGTAAAAATCACCCGTATAGAAATCAAGGATATATTGCCGCCAAAAGATCTGGTTGATGCTATGGCTCAACAAATGAAAGCTGAGCGTATAAAAAGGGCTCATATTCTTGAAGCTGAAGGTGAAAAACAATCTGCTATTTTAAAAGCAGAAGGTTTAAAGGAAGCTGATATCAGAGAAGCTGAAGGTAAAAGACAAGCTGCGTTTTTAGAAGCTGAAGCCCGAGAAAGACAAGCTCAAGCAGAGGCAACTGCAACCAATATGGTTTCTGAGGCAATAGCAAAAGGTGACATTCAGGCCGTTAATTATTTTATTTCACAAAAATACATTGATGCATTAACTGCAATCGGCAAATCGGAAAATTCCAAACTGGTTATGATGCCGCTTGAAGCGGGTTCTGTGGTCGGTTCTATAGCTGGCATTGCTGAAATTTTAAAAGAATCTGGTATGAAAAAATCCTGATTTGTAAAAGGAGAAACAGATGTTTGAAAGTATTGCTTACTGGCATTGGATAGCAATTGGAATAGTGTTGTTTATCCTTGAAATGCTGGCGCCTGGCGCAATTTTTATGTGGTTTGGTTTTGGTGCTGTAGCTGTTGGAGTCCTTCTCGTGTTGATGCCAACAATGGGGATTGAATGGCAAATTTTTATCTTCGCGGTATTATCTTTTGGTAGTGTTTTTGGTTGGAAATATTGGCGTAAAAACAGTCCCGAAGATAATACAGAATCAGGCACTTTAAATCAGCGTGGAAAGGCGATGGTTGGTCGTAAAGCCAAGTTAATTGAACCTATTTCAAATGGTGTTGGCAAGGTTCAGATTGATGGTACCTACTGGCGTGTTGAAGGGGAAGATATGAAACTGGGTGTTTTGGTTGAAGTGACTGAAACTGAAGGTGTTACCCTCAAGGTCAAAAAAGCAGAATAACAAACAAAGGTCGGAAGTTCCGGCCTTTTTTACTCAATAAATCATCTGAAAAACTGGCTATCGTAATAAATTGATAGACGGTGAGCCAGAGATTGATAAATCATGGTTTCAGATTGATAGATAATAACGCCAAGAGTGTGTATAATGCGCTGCTCAATTTTGCACATATTTTGAGCATGAATTCGGGGTAGTGCAGGTCATGTTTTTAAATAGCCTGACCGAATGACTACCTGATATCAACAGAGTTTTTATTGTAAGGTTTAAGATGTCAGAAATTTATCAGTTTGCTGTGAATCACTGGGTGTTGTCAATGGCGTGGATTATTGTCGCTATTTTACTACTGAATGCCCAAATCAGGCACTTGTCACATGGCCCACAATCAGTAACAAGCCAAATGTTGACCAATTTGGTCAACCGGGAAAATGCCGTTGTGATTGACATCAGAGGTCAAGCCGACTTTAATAAAGGGCATATTCATGGGGCTATTAATGTGCCTTTGAGTCAAATAAAAAATGGTACCAAAGATCTTGAAAAACATTTTGATAAACCGATTATTATGGTTTGCAACAATGGCATTCAGGTGAATGGTGGTTGTGAAATATTGCGAAAATCTGGCGCTGAAAAACTGTACAAGTTGGTAGGTGGAATGTCATCATGGACAGGAGAAAATCTGCCAGTGGTGAAATCCTGATTATTTGGGGATTGTAGTTATATATTTTAATGGTTATTTAAAACCAAAAGAAAGTGAGATGTTATGAGCGAGCAAGAAAATAATACAACTGGTGCAGCAGCTGAGACTGCAGGTCAACCAGCAAATTTTGGTCTTCAAAAACTTTATTTGAAAGATGTTTCTTTCGAAGCGCCAAATTCTCCTGAAATTTTTAGTCAGGAATATAAACCACAAGTTAAGGTTGAGATGAATAGTAAAGCTCGACCAGTGGCAGACAAGATATTTGAGGTAGTGTTAAATATTACTTTAAGTTCAGAATTAGAAGGAAAAACGGCCTTTTTAGTGGAAGTTCAGCAAGCGGGTTTGTTTTTGCTAGATGGATTCAATGAACAGCAAGCTAATCAAATTTTAAGTACGGCTGCACCGGAAATTTTATATCCCTATGCAAGAGAAGTTATTGCCAGTTTGACTGGAAATGGTGGGTTCCCTGCTGTGCATTTGGCACCAGTGAATTTTACAGCCTTGTTTATGGAAAAAATGCAACAGGCTCAAGCTGCTCAGGCAGCTCAAGATTCCGGCTCTGAAACTGTCCAGTAAGTAACTGACAAATAATGGTTTAAAAATCAGGTAGTTGGCTTATGTCCGGGATTCAAAATCAGGCGATAGCAGTATTGGGAGCAGGATCATTTGGTACTGCTCTGGCCATATTGTTAGCTAAAAATGATAATAAAACGATTTTGTGGGGAAGAAATCCGACATCAATTGCCAATATGAAGGAAAAGCGGGTCAATCAAAAATATTTGCCCAATATCCCTTTGCCGGATTCTCTTGAAATTACAGATGATTTCAAATTTGCCGTTACAACTGCTTCCGATATTCTGATTGCTACTCCAAGTTATGCTTTTACCGAGACCTTAAAGAAAATAAAGGCTCTGGTGAATAACCCTGTAAGAATAGTCTGGGCTTGCAAAGGTCTGGAGCCTGAAAGCAGTGATTTTCTGGATGAAAAAGTCAGTGAGATATTTGGCGAGGATTGTGAAAAAGCGATACTTGCCGGCCCAACTTTTGCTGAAGAGTTAGCAGTGGGAGCGCCAACAGCCATTACACTGGCATCAAACAATGCGCTGTTTGCAGCTGATTTGAGTCAGCGTCTGGTCAACCAGACTTTTCGTGTGTATCTGAGTTCAGATATGAAAGGCGTACAATTTGGCGGTGCGTTAAAAAATATTGTTGCTATAGGTGCTGGAATTGCGGATGGACTTGGTTTCGGTTCCAATGCCAGAACAGCATTGATTACACGAGGCCTGGCCGAAATGATGCGTATGGGTGAAGCGATTGGTGGAAACCGGGATACTTTTACCGGTATGGCTGGATTAGGTGATCTGGTTTTGACCTGTACTGATGACCAATCTCGTAATCGTCGTTTTGGTATTGCTTTGGGAAAAGGTGCGACAGTTCAGGAAGCAACAAGCCAAATTGGTCAGGTTGTTGAAGGCGTAAGAAATACTCGTGAAGTGTATCACCTGGCACAAAAACGCGGTGTTGATATGCCGATCTGTAAAGCCATATACAGCATTTTATATCTCAATATGGATCCTAGAATTGCCGCCAAGGAATTGTTAACCCGTGCCATGAAAGTAGAAGGCGCATAAACCTGATTTTCATACACAATGTTTCACATTGCACTTTTTGAACCCCAAATTGCACCCAATACGGGCAATATCATGCGCCTTGCAGCCAATAATGGCTGTAAACTGCATTTGATTGAGCCGATGGGTTTTGATTTAGACGAAAAGAAAGTCAGACGTGCCGGATTGGATTATCGCGATCTGCAAAATACTACTGTTCATAAAAACTACCAACAGTTTGTCGAGTCTATGGATGGCAAACGAATCATTGCCTGTACCACCAAAGGGACTAAAAATCATTGCCAGATTGTATACCAGCCAGATGATGTTTTATTGTTTGGTGCTGAAACACATGGTTTGGCACCTGCTGTAATGGATAGTATTCCAGAAGAATTACGAATTCGAATTCCAATGCAAGAAAATAGTCGCAGCTTAAATCTTTCCAATGCTGTTGCAATCATTAGCTATGAAGCCTGGAGACAGCAAGGTTTTGCTGGCGGGGATTAAATACGCTTACCACAGAGGTACAGAGGTACAGAGCACACAGAGAATGCATTTAATCTATTCTTTGACGAATTCCATTTTAAACCAGACCATATAAGAACCTTTTAATTCATGAGTGAAAATCTCGAAGCAAAATTAAAAAGTTAAATGTTTATCATCACGGGAATTCTGACTAACTAATAATACTGGTCTTTTAACAAAAATATTGTTTTGATTTCCCTCTGTGTATTCTGTGTATTCTGTGTCTCAGTGGTGTAATAATCATGATCTTGTGGTGAAAATCAGTTTTTTAATTTTCTTGTCAAAGTGTTCCTTCCCCAACCCAAAAGTTTGGCAGCTTCTGCTTTTTTACCTGAGGTAGCTTTTAAGGCTGTTTTTATAAGCAATTTTTCAATTTCAGATTGAATACTGATTAAAGATTGCTCGTTACCTTTTTGTAGTTCGTTCAAAAGATTATTGGACATTCGGTTTTGCCAGGAAAGATCTGATTTAACTTCTTGTGAGTTACCGGAAATTTCTTCGGGTATATCATGAGCTGAGATCACCTGACTATTTGCCATAACACAAATACGTCGGCAAACATTCTCCAACTGTCTGACATTGCCAGGCCACTGATAGTTTTGTAATAAATTTAAGGCATCATCGGTAAGAATTTTCTCAGGTTCATCCAGTTCTTTAGCAATACTAGAGAAAAAATAATTGGTCAATAATGCAATATCGCCAGTTCTCTCTCTTAATGCTGGCAACTGGATCGGGATAACATTAAGCCGATGATAGAGATCTTCTCTAAATTCACCCTTTGCCACTTTTGTTGTCAGATCCTGATGGGTTGCCGCAATAAAACGTACATCAACCTGAGTTGGCTGATTTGCGCCCAAACGATAGAAACTGCCTTCTGATAAAACTCGCAGTAATCTCGACTGTGTTTCCAGAGGCATATCTCCAATTTCATCCAAAAACAGCGTGCCCTGATTGGCTTGCTCAAATCGACCCAAATAACGATTTTGCGCTCCGGTAAAAGCACCTTTTTCATGGCCAAATAATTCTGACTCAATCAAATCCTTGGGCAATGCCGCCATGTTAAGAGCAATAAAGGGTGAATTTTTTCTTGGGCTGTTGTGATGAAGTGCCTTTGCAACCAGTTCTTTACCGGTACCCGATTCACCCTGCAATAAAATTGTCATGTGAGAGCCTGAAAGCCTGCCGATAGCACGATATAAATTTTGCATGGCAGGAGATTCACCGATGATAGAGTAGTGAACGGCAGGTTTTGTGGAGGTGGTTTTATTTTGAGGAGGGCTAATTGCTGCGAGTGCTCGCCCAACTGTTGCGGCTACTTCATCCAGATCAAAGGGTTTGGGTAAATACTCAAAAGCACCTTTTTGGTAAGCCTGAACCGCGCTTTCCAAATCAGAGTGGGCCGTCATAATTATGGTCGGCATACCAGAATAATGTTGTTGCACGTGCGCCATTAAGTCCATACCTGATTGCCCAGGCATTCTGACATCAGAAATCAGTAAATCAAACAGGCTTGATTTTAATAGTTGAATGGCCTGCTCAGCTGAGACAGCCTGAGTTACCTGATAACCCAAATCAACTAGCAGTTCGTTTAATACCCAGCGAATGCTGTCGTCATCATCAACCAATAAAATCTTTTTGAGAGAGTTTACTTTTGTATCGTTCATCTATTGTTCCTTAATTGGCAAGTAAACGCTAAAGCAGGTATGTATGTGTTGTTTATCCAGTTCAATAATTCCATCATGCCTTTGCACCAATGATTGAGCAATGCTCAGCCCCAGACCACTGCTATTTTTTCCACTGATGGTAGGAAAGAATATATCCTTGATAATCGCTTCAGGAATACCTTCACCCGTATCAATAACATCAATTCGCATCACTTTTTTATATTGTACTTCACCAATTGTTTGCTGAAGTTGTACTCGGGTCTTCAATATGATTTCACCATCAGGTTGCACCGCTTCAGCAGCATTCTTGATCAAATTTAATAATGCCTGTTGTATTTGCCCAACGGAAATAAATAAGTCAGGAAGACTCGGATCATAATCCCGAATTATCTGCAGATCAGGATAATTTAGTAGAATCAAATCAAGTGCCTTATCAATGAGTTGATGAACATTGCAGTGTGACTTGTCTTCGATTTTTGCTGGCAAAAGCAAGCGATCAACCAAATCACCCAGTCGATCAGTTTCCTGAATAATGATCTGGCTATATTTTTTAAAACTTTCATCTGCAAATTTTCTTTGCAACAACTGGGCTGCACCTTTAATGCCGCCAAGCGGGTTTTTTATTTCATGAGCAAGGTTTCGTATTAAATGATTGCTGATACGACTCTGGTGTTGCAATTCAATATCTTTTCGAATGTGACTGTGATGCTCACCAGTTTGTATTTCCAAAAGCAAAAATTGATTACCGTCTTCTTCAAAAGTTGAAAGAAACAAATTGCACAATAAAGATTGGTTATGAACAATCAGGTGGGCTTCTTCAATAAAAGTTGATTGATTTCTTTCAATCAGCAAATTCAGACGTTGTTGATCCCATTCGCTTTGTATTAACTCAAACAGATTGTGGCCAATCAACGATTTTCGGGATCGCATAAGTAACTGTGCGGCAGAATCATTCAGATCCATGATTTCATAATCGATTTTTAACAGCATAACCGCTGTATTAAGAGAGTTTATTGAGAGTAAAGATGACATAGTTAATTAATTTGCACAGTTTTTGTGATTTTAACGCAAAAGTAGAATTTTTGCACTAATATGGTGCGCTTAGTATAAATAGATTTACGATTAGTTGAAGTTTTGTTGAATGTCTGGGAATATCAGATCTTCAATAAATAAAAAATATAAGTTAAGAAAATAGCTATGTCAGCCAAGCAGTTTTTAAAAGAGTTCTGGATATTTGGGATTAAAGAGGCCAATGCCTGTATTTTTGGCGGTTTTTTACTTCTTCTTATCATAGTCACCCGTTACTGGTATCCGCTGGAAAGCCTGCATCGCTACGATTTTCTATTTATCTCGGCCATTGTTTTTCAGATATTTTTGTTAGCTACAAAAATGGAAACCTGGCGAGAGTCAGTTGTAATAATTGTTTTTCATCTCGTTGCCACATTGATGGAGATCTTTAAAACATCCGATAGCATTCAATCCTGGCATTATCCTGAAGAATTTATTTTTGGAATTGGTAATGTCCCTTTATTTGCAGGTTTTATGTATAGTGCTGTTGGAAGTTATATTGCCAGAGCCTGGCGTCTATTTGAATTTCGATATTCTGAATACCCCAACAAATTCTTAACCATACTTTTGGTTACATTCATTTACATCAATTTTTTCAGTCATCATTTTATTTGGGATTTCAGATGGGTATTATTTGCACTAACCTTTTTGATGTTTTACAAAACAAGGATTTATTTCAGAATTGTTAAGACTCATCGAAATATGCCATTGTTGTTTGGTTGGTTTTTGGTCTCACTGTTTATCTGGTTTGCTGAAAATATGGCAACCTTTACTAATATTTGGCTTTATCCAGATCAAACTCAAGGATGGAAAATTGTGTCCATCGCAAAGCTGAGTTCATGGTATTTATTAATAATGCTCAGTTTTGTGCTAGTAACATTAATTAATGATATTAATTTACATACTGTCAGCGATAAATTGAATCATGAGAAAAGCAAGATTGATGAAGGTGTTCGGCAAGATATACCATAACAAAACAGATAAGGGGAAAAAGTATGAAAAACAGTTTGAACATAATAATAGCAGTACTTTTGACAATACATAATAGCGGTATTTCGGCAGCAGAAAAACCAGCCAATGTTCTGGAGGAAATTGTTAACTCAAAAGAACATGAATATGACAAAGCACTTCTATTGCATGACTTGCTTAATAGTAAGCCGGTAAATATTCCAGAAGCAGCTATTTTATTAGCGCTAGGTCAAACTGCGAGTAATCTGGAAATAAGTTTGCAAGAGTTTAGTGTTGAGCAAGCCATCTCCCAAGATTTACATATGAAAATTGTACACTCGGAAAACTTTGGTGATTTCGTCAGTTATGATGGTTATCACTTTCAGCAAATTATAAAAAAACATCCAAAATCAGATTTGGTCGATGATGCCGAATATGAGTTGATATATGTTCTTCCTGATAGTCATAATTATTGGGATTTGAAAGTAGAAAAGAAAGCGTTAGAAGCGTTTTTAAAAAAACATCCTAAAACGAACTTATTGAATGAAGTGACAGAGCGAATCAAATTTATTGCAGATTATCTGGATTCTGGTGGTTGGGAGATTGTTGATTAAAATTAGTTTTAATGGGTGATTTTAGTTTGATTGGATATTGGTACAAATAAATGAATTTGAAAGCTAGAAATAACCGGGAAGGAAAAAAATTATGGAAATAAATTTTGGATTATTATTTTTATTAGTGATAGCTTTTATCTGGCTATTGCCTTTTCTTATTGTGGTGACTTCAGATAAAACTACAGGTAAAGAAAAAGTTGCATGGTTAATGTTAATGATTTTTATATCCTGGTTTGCCTGGATTTTTTACGCGCTTTTGGCGCCGTTAAAGCCGAAGGAAAAATAAGAATAAAAATGAAAAGAATATTAATCTTTGGCAATTCAGGGTCAGGGAAATCGACGTTGGCCAGACATCTGGCAGATAAAGATAGTCTGGAACATCTTGATCTGGACACAATTGCCTGGCTACCCGAAATACCACCACAAAGAATGCTGTTGTCGGATTCTCGAATTAAAATAAATGATTTTCTCAGTCAAAATAAAGATTGGGTAGTTGAGGGATGCTACAGTGATTTGCTTGAATTGTTAAAAAATAAGGCTACAGAAATTATCTTTTTGAACCTGTCTATTGAGCAATGTATTGCTAATGCCAAAAACCGACCTTGGGAACCTCATAAATATCAAACTAAAGAAGAACAAGAAGGTAATCTCTCGATGCTGATAGACTGGGTTGCTAAATACAAAGAAAGAAGAGACACTTTTTCTTTCAGTGCGCATCAGGATTTTTATGATAGTTTCGAGGGCAAGAAAGTGATGTACACTGAGAATATTAAATACTAATTAAAAAGAAGTGCGAAAATGAAAGCTGTTTTACTGCCCGGAATGGATGGGACTGGTGAAATGTTCCGACCATTAACAGATAAACTACCAGAGAAGATTGAATCAATAATAATTTCCTATCCGTTAGATAAAGTAATGGATTATGAGGAATTGGTTTCTTATGTTATTGATAGATTGCCTGAAGAGGATTTTGTATTGGTGGCAGAATCTTTCTCAGGTTATATCGCTTACCAAATAGCGTTAAAAGAAAATAAGAATTTGAAGAAAGTTATCTTTGTCGCCAGTTTTTTGGATAAACCTTCAAAGTTTTGGTTAGCATTAGCAAGCTTTGTTCCGCTAAAATGGCTGTTGAAAATAACCGTTCCAGATTGGATATGTAAAAAAATGCTATTTGGAATAAAAGTAGATAAGTCGCTTATTAGCATGTTTAACGAAACCATCAAAATGATAAAACCAGAAGTGTTAATCAGTCGGATAAATTTGATGAAACAATTGAAAAAGGCAGATATCAAATCTTCAATTCCGGTTGTTTACATTAAGGCTTCAAAAGATCGATTAATTAGAAAAGAAAGTGTAAAAGACTTTGAAAGGGTTTTTGAAAAATTGGATGTCGAAAAAGTTGAAGGAGGTCATTTGATAACACAAGTCAACCCCTCTGATTGTGCCAAAATAATAGCCAAATCAATTCATGGTTTAACCTATTAGTTTGATCAGTTAAACTGATTCTTTTTTTTCAGAATTAAAAAGATGTCGATAGAAATTTTAAAAGCAGATTACAGCAATCCCGAACATGCAAAAGCCATTTTGAATTTACTCAATGAATATGCCAGTGAGCCCATTGGTGGCGGCAAACAATTATCGGATTACGTAAAAAAGAATCTGGTTTCAGAATTAGCAAAATTACCAAATGCCTTTGCAGTCTTGGTATTTGTAGATGGAGAGCCAGCCGCCCTTGCCAATTGTTTTAAAAACTTCTCTACCTTTGCTTGCAAGCCACTGGTTAATATTCATGATCTGATGGTGAGTAAGAAATTCAGAGGAATGCAACTCAGTATAAAGCTCTTGAACGAGATAGAGGTAATGGCTAAATCGTGGGATTGTTGCAAATTAACATTGGAAGTACTCAGTAATAATGAAATTGCTAAAGCAGCCTATAAAAAGCATGGTTTTTCGAGTTATGAGTTAGCGACGGGTGCCGGTAATGCCGAGTATTGGCAGAAGTGGATTGGGAAACAGGAAAATGAGTGATGATTTTTGTTATCTTCTAAGAGTCAGGTATTCTGAGTGTGATGCTCAGAGGGTAGTCTTTAATGGAAGATATGTTGATTATATTGATGTCGCCTTTAATGAATATATGCGAGTAATTTGGGGAGATTACAACGACATTCTATCCAAAGGACTGGATATGCAGGTGGTTAATGTTTCCATAAACTGGAAAGCGCCTGCGCACTTTGATGAAGTACTTGCCATAAAAATCAGGTTAAACAAAATCGGCAATTCATCTTTTTCGTTTCTGGTGGATTTCTATAATCAAGCAACATCGCAGCTATTGGCTCATGGTGAAATTGTTTATGTTATGGTTAGCCCTATAGAACATACCAAGATGGAAATTCCAAAGGACGTAAGAGACCAGCTTGAAAAGGGAGCAAAAGGAATTGTTGTTGATCATGCAGGCTCAAATGTTAATGGCTAATAATCTGGTTCAACTACACATTCATTCCGGTGAAGACCGGAATCCATTAAAACCTTGAATTATTAGTACAAAATCCTGCTCTTAACTGTACCCGGAATTTCCCTCAGTGATTCAAAAGCTTTATCACTGGAAGTCTCATCTATATCGGTCACTACATAACCAACATTCTCGTTTGTTTGCAGATATTGCGCGGAGATATTTACATTTTGACTGGAGAAAAGGTCATTAATTTTGGCAAGAATGCCGGGCGCATTTCTGTGAATGTGACAAATACGATGTTTACCTTCATGTGGTGGCAAGGCCACTTCAGGGAAGTTTACAGAAGAAACAGTCGAGCCATTATTGCTGTATTTGATCAATTTTTCGGTAACCTCAATGCCAATATTAGCCTGTGCCTCCTTGGTGCTACCACCTACATGTGGCGTCAGGATAACATTATCGAATTCTCTGAGAGGCGAAACAAATTCGTCATCATTAGATTTGGGTTCAACAGGAAAAACATCAATAGCTGCACCTATCACCTTGCCAGATTTAAGATTTTCAGCCAACGCATCAATATCAACCACGGTGCCGCGAGAAGCGTTTACAAGAACAGAGCCAGATTTTAAATGTTCGAATGCTTCAGCATTCATCATATTTTTGGTTTGCGGCGTTTCCGGCACATGAAAACTCACTACATCAGAAGTTTCCAATAAATTTTGAAAGTTTTTGGCAGATCTTGCATTGCCCAGGGAAAGTTTTTTCTCAATATCATAAAACTGAACTTTCATGCCCATATTTTCAGCCAAGATACCAATCTGGGTACCTATGTGCCCATAGCCGACAATTCCCAAGACCTTACCGCGAGTTTCATAAGAGTTGGCAGCAGACTTTAACCATTGACCTCTATGCGCGGCTGCATTTTTTTCAGGAATGCCTCTGAGTAGCAAAATCATTTCACCTAAAACCAGTTCTGCAACACTACGGGTATTAGCAAAAGGCGCATTAAAAACAGGAATACCTCGCATTTGTGTAGCGTAAAGATCGACCTGATTGGTGCCAATACAAAAACAACCAATTGCCGCCAGTTTTGGAGTTGCATTGAGCAGAGATTCTGAAATTTGAGTTCTGGAGCGAATGCCAAGAAAGTGAGCATCCTCAAGCAAGCTGACTAATTCATCAAATGGTAGCGCACTGGGAATACTGACAATATTGGTATATCCATCATCACGAAAAGTTTTTTCAGCGCTAGGATGAATACCTTCCAATAAAACGATTTTAATTTGAGATTTTTTAAAAGAAGTTTTTTGTTTGCTCACAGTGGTAATCCGTTTAATTGATTTTTAATCAGTCAGGGGCATCAATTCCATCTGATTTATAAGGTGTATTTTGATAAAAATAATACCGATAGAATAAAAAAAAATGACTGACAATGCCATAAATTAATGCAAATGATTGGTTATATGGCGCAATTTTTTTAACTATACTTAATTCCGGTGTGCAAATCCGATCAGATATTGATAGAATCGCGCCAAAATTAACATCAGAAAAAATTTATGCAAGAGAATGGAATAAACCCGCAGGTTAAACAACTGTTGATTGAAACCCTGTCGTTGGATATGTCGCCTGAGTCAATGCCTGATGACATGCAATTATTAGGTAATCTGCCTGAATTTGATTCTTTGGCGATTGTCTCAATAATTACCAGTCTGGAAGAAACATTTGATTTCGTGGCTGAAGACGATGAGTTAAGTGCCGAAATATTTGAATCGGTACAGGCGCTGACAAATTACGTTGCGACAAAGACAGCACAAAACTGATTAAATTTTGTCACATAAGTGTCATGTTTTTGTGGAATAATAGCTTTCAAACCAGATGCGGACCTTTTAGACGGTCTTTCACTGAAATGGTATTGGAGTAATGAATAAAAAGATCCTTCTGATTGAAGACGAACAGGCAATTAGAGAAATGCTCAAACTTGCCCTCGAGAGGGAATGCTTTGAAGTGACAGAAGCAGAAGATGCCAGAGCAGGCTTTCAGCAATTGCAAAAGCAACCGGCAGATTTGGTGATTGTTGACTGGATGATGCCAGGAGAAAGTGGCGTCGATTTAATCAAGCGGATCCGTAAAAATGAAGTTCTGTCAGAAATTCCTGTCATTATGCTAACTGCCAGAGTTGAAGAAAGAGACAAGGTGAAAGGCCTTGATTTTGGAGCAGATGACTACATAACCAAACCGGTAGCGTTAAGGGAATTGGTTGCCAGAATTAATGCATTACTTAGAAGAACCTCTTCTCATGATGAACAGGGCAAAATAATTTCAGGCAATATTGAGCTGAATGTGGCTTCAAATTTGCTGAAAATTAATAATGAATCAGTGCATATTGGGCAAACAGAATTCAAAATCCTGCATTTTTTTATGACACACAAAAACAAGGTGTACTCACGATCACAGTTACTTGATTTTATTTGGGGGCAAACAACCTATATAGAAGAAAGAACGGTAGACGTGCATATCCTAAGGCTGAGAAAAATATTAAAAGAGAAATCTATGGATAAAGTAATTAAAACGATTCGCGGTATAGGTTATATGTTTGATGAAACCTGTAGCTGAACCATCAAAATGGTAATCACTTAATGAAAACCGTATGGGGTTTGGAGTTATCAAGAATATTGGGTGTTATTGCCAGTGTTGTCTTGATTGGGTTATTAACCAAAAACTGGATGGTTGCCTTGATTTTTCCACTGAGTCTTTATATTGGTTGGACGCTTCGCCAATTGTGGCTTCTGGAGCGTTGGATAAGGTTGGGAGCAAAACCAGATCATGCTCCCAACGCCAGTGGTATTTGGCAATTAATGGTTCAACACATCAATCGTACTCAAAAAAAGAATAAAGAAAGAAAAACTCGCCTGAGAGAAATGGCCGACCGTTTTGGAGCAACTATCACTGCACTGCCTGATGCGGCCATTGTTTTAAATGAGGATCTTGAAATTGAATGGGTTAATGAAGTTGCGAAAAGAATTTTGGGACTGGAAATAGAAAAAAACTTTGGGCAAAAATTTGATCAACTGATTGCAAATCCTGAACTGAAAACTATTTTTGAGCAACAGTCAGAGTCAGAGGAAAATGACCCGACTTCTATTGAAATGGAATCACCAATTGATCCGCAAAAGACATTATTAATGACCAGCGTTGAATTTGGTAATAAACAAAAACTGGTGATTGCACGTGATATTAGTCAAAGAGTTGCAGTACAAAAGTTAAGAAAAGCATTTATTGCCAATGCATCTCACGAATTAAGAACACCACTGACGGTAATTTCCGGTTATCTGGAAATGTTGGAAACCGATGAATCGATTCCGGAAAGCGCTATAGAGTTAATACATAGAGCAGGTCAGCAATCTAATAGAATGCAAAAAATTCTGGAGGATTTGTTGGTATTGTCAAAACTGGAAGAAAAAGGTCATGACAGGGATTCAGGTGAACCTTTAAACATTGCCGATCTGTTACAAAAGTTAATAACTGATTTTCAAAAAACCAAGGCAAAAGATACCCACAATATTGTTTTAACTGCCAATGAAAGTCTGATGATAAAAGCTAATGAGCGAGAGGTGTTTAGTCTTTGTCAGAACCTGTTAAGCAATGCGGTAAAGTATTCAAAAATCGGAAGCGAAATTATTGTTTGTTGGGACAAGCACGCCGATGGTAGTGCCTGTATATCGGTAGCGGATAGTGGCGAGGGCATTGCTCCTGAGCATATCTCAAGGCTGACGGAGCGGTTTTATCGAGCCAATGTCAATCATTCAAGGAAAGTTGGCGGAACCGGTTTGGGACTTTCGATTGTCAAGCATATTGTTGAGAATCATGGAGGACATCTGGATATTCATAGTGAGCTGGGTATCGGTTCAACCTTTAGAGCCTGTTTTCCTGTGTACCGGATCGTCAAGGCATAATAAGCAACATCTTGTTCTTGTTGTCTGACTGGGTAATAATATTGACAATAATGTGGCATAAAATTTCCGGAAAATAAATGGTAACGCTTACCCTAAATGTTGAAGCGGCTCTAATCGGTAGTCGCTTGAAAAAAAATCAATCTATCAAGATTAGTAATGGGTATATTGAAAGCATTTCCGATAGTCATTCTTATTCAGACAATCATTCAGCAGTCAAACCTTTATGTGGAACTCTTGTTCCTGGATTTATTGATATTCAGGTCAATGGTGGTGGTGGTTTTTTGTTCAATCATTCACCAGACTGTGAAACCTTGCTCCAAATAGCCAAGGCTCATCAGTGTTTTGGAACAACCGGCTGGATGCCGACTTTAATCACTGATTCCGTCGAAAAAATGGAACAGGCTGCTAATGCAGTGTCAGAGGCTATCCAGAATCAATCTTCTGGCATAATTGGTATTCATTTTGAAGGGCCGCATATTTCAACTGAGAAGAAGGGAATTCACAAAGCCTCATTTATTCGCCAACTTTCAGAACAAGAAAAATATATCTATTCAAGAAATGACATCGGTAAGGTAATGATTACAATCGCTCCTGAAGCGGTCTCACCCTCTCTAATAAAGCAACTGGTTGATATGGGAGTGGTAGTTTGTCTTGGACACAGTAATGCCACCTATGAACAGACACAACAGTCAATTGAATCTGGAGCCAGTGGATTTACTCATCTCTTTAATGCGATGTCACAATTTAATTCTCGTGAACCTGGTATGGTGGGTGCCGCATTGGCTTCATCATCGAGCTCATACGGTTTAATTATGGATAAAATCCATGTTCACCCCTGTGCAGCGTTGGCAGCGTACAAAGCCAATCCCAATATGATGTTGGTGACAGATGCCATGCCAATAGTTGGCTGTGAAGACAAAGAGTTTGATTATTTTGGTGAAACTATTTTTTTGAAAGACAATAAGTTGATCGATAGTGAAGGACGATTGGCTGGTAGTGCTATCAATATGCATCAAGCCTTTTTAAATGCGATGGATGTTTTATCCATTTCCATAGAAAAAGCAACGGAACTGGCAACTACAAATGCTGCCAGGTTTTTATCTCTTGATGATCAGGAGGAAATTGCAGTTGGTCAAAAAGCCAATTTTATCTTGCTTGATCAACACAACAATATTTCTGAAGTATGGTGTGAAGGAAAAACTATTCTTCAATAACTTCGAAACTGTGTGTTATATCAACCGATGACGAAAGCATAATTGAAGCCGAGCAGTATTTTTCCATGGAAAGTTTAACCGCACGTTCAACCTGATTAACTTTAAGCTCTTTACCAATTATCTGATAATGAGCATGTATTTTTGTGAATACTTTTGGATCTGTTTCCGCTCTTTCAGCTTCAATCTGGCAGATACAATCAGCAATATTTTGTCGGGCCTTTTTGAGGATCAGTACAATATCAATTGAAGAACAGCCGCCAACACCCATTAATATCAGTTGCATTGGTGAAGGAGCATTGCCCTCTCCATCCATTGTTATTGATTGGTTTTTTTCATTGGTGCCGACAAAAGTAAGATCTTTCTGCCATCGGGTTGTGATTTTCACAAATAACTCCACAAGGTTTAATATTTGTTAGGTATTATAGATGAGCAAATAGTTTGGTCAATGCGTTTATTATCGTTATGATTAGAAGGCATGTATTACTCTTGATGTAACGCGTTCAAATAAAAAGGTTGAATGAAGCAAGATTGATGAGTATTATCGGTTGGGGAGTATTAAGAAAATTTTTTTATAAGAATAATTTTTTTCTTAAACTAAAAAATGCTAAGCTTAGAAGGTCTAAGTAAAATACAGTTCGGAAATAATCATGGTATTAATTAAAGAACCGGTCAATTTACCATATAACATAAAAAACGATCCGACATTGGAATGGTTTGTTTCTCAGTGTCATAAGCGTCGTTATGCGCCAAAGACAACTATTATCTTTGCCGGCGACAAGCCAGAGACGCTTTATTTTCTTATTAAAGGCTCGGTATCAGTTTTAATAGAAGATGATGATGGCAGGGAATTGGTACTTGCCTATCTAAATTCAGGCGACTTTTTTGGTGAGATGGGATTGTTTGATGACTTAAATGATCGAAGCGCCTGGGTTAGAGCGAAAACTGAAACAGATGTTGCCGAGATCAGCTATGCCCGTTTTCAGGCGCTGGCAAAGGAAAGGCCAGAAATTACCTTTAAGTTGGCAGGCCAAATGGCTATGCGTTTAAGAAAAACCAGTCGAAAGGTTGGAGACTTGGCTTTTCTTGATGTAACTGGTCGTGTGGCAAGAGCACTACTTGATCTGGCAAAAGAGCCAGATGCCATGACTCATCCTGATGGTATGCAAATAAAAGTGACTCGACAGGAATTGGGACGTATTGTTGGTTGTTCCCGTGAAATGGTCGGTCGCGTATTAAAAGTTTTGGAAGATCAGGAACATATTTCAGTTAAAGGCAAGACTATGGTCATTTATGGTACTCGTTAGGAAGCTTTTTTCTTTCCTAACGCAGTTATCATAGCACCAGCAATTACAACAACAATTCCCCACAAGGTTAATGAAGATAGAGTTTCCCCTGTAAAAGTTTCTGGGAATAAATAGTTCAGACCGTAAACGCCAGCTACTGTGTAAACGGGAGCAAGAGTGACTACAGCACTAATCCTAGATGCTTCCCAGTGTTCCAGCGCTTCTGCAAAGCAACCATAGGCAATAACTGTGTTGAGGCAAGAAAATATTAATGCCCAAAGCTGAAAATTGGTCAGTTCAAATATTTGAGCCGGTTCGGCAAGGGGCATAAACAAAAAGCTACCAAAAAACAAAATGATAAACATAATGACAGGCGAGGAAAATTCCTTAAGCAAGACCTTTTGAGCAATGCCATATGCAACCCAGGTAATCGCAGCAATAATGATAAACAAAACCCCCAGAGTATAATTCCCTTGTTGGGTAAACATTGCGATAAGTTTTTTGTTAAAGAAAAGAAGCAGTCCAAAAATAAAGAGAATAAAGCCAAACCATTGAAGTTTACTGAACTGTTCCCTGAAAAAGAAAATCCCGGAAAATAATAGAAGCATTGGTGCAAGCTGGATTAAAACCTGTGCAGTACTTGAATTGGTATAGTCCAACCCCCACAGGTAAAAAATATAGTTGGCACTTAATCCTGAAATAGCAACAATGAGTAGCTTTACATTGCTAGCTGTAAATTGAGACAGTTTGGGGAATTTGTTGGTCGCAAGGAGATAGAAGCCGACTATTAATGCCGAACTAATATAACGATAAAAAGTTATAGTCCAGGGATCCATTGAAGAAAAGAGAAATTTCAGCGCTATGGGTAAAAAACCCCACATCAAAGCGGTAATTGAGGCAAGAACCAGCCCCAATTGCCAACGTCCACTCACAATGTGCATCCAGTTTTACTCCTGATCAGAAAAGGGTCTCGTCTTCAACTTCTTCATCTTTTATCTGAAGATTTTGTTGTCTGGAGTATTCAGAAGGTGCATTTTCTGACCTAAACATTTCAAAGATAGATTCAGTTGTGAATTCATTAGCTAATAGCCCGGTTTTTGCATCAATGCGAACTGTTACAATACCTGGAGGCGGTGTTGAAATTTTTTCACGTTGATTCTCGAGAGCCTTTTCCATAAACTTTTGCCAAACAGGTAAAGCTGCCCGCCCACCAAATTCTCTATCACCTAATTTTTTAGCATGGTCGTTAAAGCCGACCCATACTGTGGCGACATGTTCAGAATTATAACCACTAAACCAGGCATCTTTTGCATCGTTTGTGGTTCCTGTCTTACCTGCAATGTCATTTCTATTTAACAGAGGGCTTTTACTGTTGGCTAGGGTTCGTGTTGCAGTTCCTCGGTGGATAACGTCTTTTAGAATATCGGTGACTAAGAACAGATTTCTTTCATCTATTACTCTGGGGGCTATCAATTCTCTGGGAATCGGGAAAAGAGGAATGTTTGAAAAATCATTTTCTTCAGCTTGTCGAATGGACAACTCTTCAGCACCATTACTTTCCAGGTCTTGATCCTGAATTGCTTGTTCAAGTAGCTTGTTTTGTATTATTTCGCACTCTGAGCAAACCTGAATTGGTTGATATTGGAAAATAATGCGTCCATTAGGATCTTCTATTCTATCGACAAACCAGGGTTGAACCTTATAACCACCATTGGCAAGAACTGCATAACTGGTTACTACTTCAAGAGGTGTAAAAGATGCAGAGCCCAGAGCTAATGAAAGATAAGGGAGCATATGTTCAGCCGGAAAGCCGATATGAGTGAGGTAATCTTTTGCGTATTTAGCGCCGATTTCTTTCATCAAGCGGATAGAAACTATATTTTTTGAATAACTAAGAGCAATTCTGAGTCGCGTTGGCCCTCGATAATTGTCACTATCGTTTTTTGGCCGCCAGAAGTTTTCAGCGGTGATATCTTCTTCAACGATAGGCATATCATTTAACATTGAAGCAGGTGTAAATCCTTTTTCAAAAGCTGCTGAATAAATAAAGGGCTTGATATTACTACCCAACTGTCTTCTTGCCTGATTAACCATATTGTATTGATTCAATTCAAACTGATATCCTCCAACCAGCGCTTCAATAGCGCCATTGCCTGGATTTAGAGCTACAAAACCACCAGCAACATCAGGAATTTGGGATAGTCTGTAGGAGATAGCTTCAGCTATATTTTTTTCAGGATCTTCAGGAGTTAAAATCTGTTTTACACGGATCAAATCACCAACGTTTAATACTTGAGAAACTTTATTGATAACTTCACCTACATGATTTTCATCAACATATTTTCTGGCCCATCTCAGGTTATCTAATGCCAGCGTAACATTTTCTCCTGTTTCAAGGCGAATATTTGCGAAATTGTCTTTTTCATCAATAGACATGACAATGGCACTTTGCATTTGAGGTATTCTTACAGCTTGATCAAGCCATTGCATTATTTGTTTATCCGACACAGGATTATTTTCTTCGTCAAGTAATGCATAGTTTGCTTCTGCACCACGATAGCCATGACGTAAATCATATTCTTCAAGACCATCCATTACCGCTTGTTTAGCGTAAGACTGTAGAGTTGGATTAATCGTAGTGAATATATTCATGCCATCGTTATAGGCACTTTCCTGACCATACTTTTCAACTGTGTATAGCCTTACCATTTCTGCAAGATAAGGAGCGTGAACAGTGGTATCTGAACCATGACGTTTGGTGGCAATTTCTTCTGCATTGGCATGTTCATATTGTTCCCGAGAGATGTGACCTTCCGTTAGCATTCTACCTAATACATGTTCACGTCTTTCTCTGGCTTTTGCCGGGTTTGAAATAGGATTAAAAATTGACTGCCCTTTTGGAATTCCGGCAAGCGTAGCTAGCTGAGCCAGAGTTAGTTTATCCAGAGTGGTTCCATAATATACTTGGGAAGCTGCACCTAAACCAAAAGCTCGATGGCCAAAAGGAATTTTATTAAGAAAAAGTTCCAGAATTTGATCTTTGGTTAACTCAGATTCAATTTTCCAAGCCAAAAACATTTCGGTTATTTTTCTTGAAAAACGCTTTTCGCGAGTTAAATAATAATTTCTTGCCACCAGCATTGTTATAGTGCTTGCGCCCTGACTTTTTGTGCCTGTGGTTACAAGATTAATAACAGCTCGCATAACGCCCATAAAATCAACGCCAGAATGTTCATAAAACCTTTGGTCTTCAGTTGAAAGAAGGGCGTTTACGAAATTTTTGGGAACCTGATCGAGTGTTATTGGAATTCTACGTTTGTCTCCAAATTCGGCAATCATTTGACCATCATTAGCATAAATTCGCATTGGAGTTTGCAGACGAATTTCTCTTATTGACTCTACATCTGGCAAGCCAGGAACTACTGACAGATAAAGCGCCAGAAATCCCATTGCTGAAAATGTGAGAAACAGGGAAAACAAGTATAAAAGTTTTGGTGCAAATCGTTTAAACATAAATTTGGAAGCCGCAATATCTTGTTCTAGAATTTATAATGGTTAAATTAGTTTTGATTATAAGATCAAATTTTAACACATTGGTCAATTTCAAAGAGTATAGCGCTAATTGATGTTGTCTTTAACTGTTATTTGTAAAAAACGGATAAAATGATTTGTTTTTGTTAACCGTTCAACATGTCATTTTGATTTAAAAATGTGTAGCAAGACAATAATGTATTTGGAAAATCTGGCAAAATGGAAGCAATAATGGTTATTTTTGCCAATTAAAACTTGACAATAATGCAAAATAACGCCAAATTGAGCACACTAAAAGCAAAAAACAGGTGAAATTTCTTATAGTTAGCGCTATTATTTAAAGTAATTACACAGTTTTAGCTCGTAACTGAATAAAAGTGATAGGAAAATCATAATTATGCTGGCAAATCTATTTAGCGCAAAAAAGACGTCACTGGTCGGCATCGACATCAGTTCCACAGCATGTAAGCTATTGGAATTGGGCAAGGTTGGCTCTCGATATCGAGTCGAAAGCTATGCTGTTGAGCCTTTGCCTCAAGATGCTGTTGCGGACAGAGATATTCGTGATCCGGAAATTGTTGGTGAAGCAATTAAAAGATTAATGAAGCGTTCAGGCACCAGCCTTAAGCATGCAGCAGTTGCGGTGAGTGGTTCCTCTGTTATTACCAAAATCATTCAAATGGATAAGGGTTTGAATGAAGATGAGATGGAAAGACAAATAGAAGCTGAAGCCGATCAATATATTCCCTATCCTCTTGAAGAAGTTGCTCTGGATTTTCATGTCATTGGAGATTCTGAAAAAGTACCTGAAAAAGTGGATGTTTTATTGGCAGCTTCCAGATCTGAAAATGTTTACGGCAGAGTTGATGCGTTGGAAATTGCCGGTTTGACCGCGAAAGTTGTAGATGTGGAGGCATACGCTATTGAACGTTCTTTCAGATTATTGGCCAACCAATTACCTGATCAGGGTGAAGGACAGGTTGTGGCTGTGGTTGATATTGGTGCTAATAATACCAGTCTAAGTGTAATGGAAGACTTTAATACAATTTATACTCGCGAACAAACATTTGGTGGTTCACAGTTAACAGAAGAAATTCAACGCCGCTATGGACTTTCCTATGAAGAAGCCGGCATGGCTAAAAAGCAAGGCGGTTTGCCGGATGACTACGAGCCGGAAGTACTTGAACCTTTTAAAGAAGCAATCATTCAGCAAGTGAGTCGTTCATTGCAATTCTTTTATGGTTCCAGCCAGTATGGAGAGGTTGACCATATCGTTCTTGCCGGAGGCAGTTCCATCATTGATGGCCTGGAAGATCTGATAGAAGAGAGGCTTGGAACTTCAGCTTCCATTGCCAATCCATTTGCCGACATGTCTCTTTCTTCAAAGGTGAATGGACAAGCCTTAAGTGCTGACGCTCCTTCACTATTTATATGTTGCGGCCTGGCGCTAAGGAGTTTTGACTGATGGTAAGAATTAATTTATTACCTTGGCGGGAAGAACTACGTCAGGAAAAGCAAAGACAGTTTGTTAGTGTTCTTGGTCTGATTGCTGTACTGGGAGCGTTGACCATGTTTTTGGTGTATAACATATACGGCGCAAAACTGGATCATCAAAAAGCAAGAAACGAAAGGCTGAACTCTTATATATTCAAACTGAATGCCAAGATTAAAGAAATAGAAGCGCTGGAAAAAGAAAGAAATGAGCTGAAAAAACGTATTGATACGATTCAGGATCTTCAGAAAAGTCGCCCTCAAATTGTTCATGTTTTTGATGAGATTGTTACAACCATTCCTGAGGGTGTAAATCTGTCCAGCATTAGCAGAAAAGCTGACGATTTGACACTGGTTGGCGTGGCGGAATCAGGGCCGCGAGTTTCAAAATTTATTCGTAATCTGGATACTGCTGAATGGATTCAGATGCACGTGATAGATGGCATAAATCATGATAAAAATTCAGGTGCTAACAGAAAAACCTTTGTGTTGCAAACAAAAGTAACCTCTCCAGAAGAAAAGAAGGAGGATAAATAGTCATGGATATGAAAGATTTAAATAATCTCGATATTAGTGATATTGATTTTAATAATATGGGATCATGGCCTGCTGCGGCAAAAGTGGTAGTTGCAGCTATGGTCTTTGTTGTTGTTTGCTTTTTAGGTTATCAGCTGGTTATAAGTGATCAGATTACTCAGCTAGAGGGGTTGGAAACAAAAGAAGGGCAGCTTAAACGTGATTATGAAAAAAAGCAGGAAAAAGCTGCAAATCTTGATGAATATAAAGGTCAAATGGTGATCATACAGGATAGCTTCAAAACCCTGCTGCAACAACTTCCCAAACGTAGTGAGATGGCCGGATTAATTGATGAGTTATCTTATGCTGCTACAGGTGCTGGCTGTGAGTTGGTTAGTGCTGATTTTCAGGCTGAAAAGAAGATGGAAGTTTTTTCGGAAAAGCCAATTTCATTGGTTGTATCTGGCGGATATCATCAATTAGCTAATTTTGTTAGCAGAGTTTCTCGTTTGCCGAGAATTGTGACGCTACACGATTTTGAAATTAAAATAGGTGATGGCGAAGTGGCAGCTTCACCAGGTGAAAAAATTCTGATTATGTCAGTTACTGCGAAAACATATCGTTCTGACACGGAGGAAGGTTAATGTTTAAGCGCTTATATTGGCCTTTTATTAAAAGATTTAGAACTATACTGGTTTTGAACGTTGTTTTGCTTTCCGCTTGCACAACTAATACAGATGATATTGATGATTGGGTTAAAAAAATTGATGCGAGGCCACCCAAAAGTATTCAAAACTTGCCGGAGATTGTTGAATATAAACCACATGACTATGGCTCAGCACACTTAAGAAGTCCGTTTGCTGATCTTGAGGCAGATATTGAAGAGCAGCTGCAAACATTGATAACAGGTTGTGAGAATGATATTCAACCAGACACAGATCG
>JAOUOC010000053.1 GCA_029880585.1 Gammaproteobacteria bacterium | reverse complement strand
ATTTGGATAAATAAGATATCTCAATTTTAGCACTGTCTAATTCTTCGCTCTAGTATAGTTTTAGAAGATTTGTAATTATCACGTACAAAGATTTTTGCAAAGAGCTACTCATATAAGTAGTTCTTTGCAAGAAAAAAAGTGATACACCGCCGAGCAATTTTTTTAACTTATTGATTTTAATAAAGTTTTTTTGAACAAAAAAAGATACATTGCTTGAGTGCATATAATATCCTGTTGCCAAGATCAAAAAAGTGGTGTAGTGTGTTGAAATCTAAAGAAAAAGGGTTAATAACCCTACAAACAACAAGGGTAATTATATGCGCAGCGTGCATATAATAACTGTTAGGATATCAAATGATGCGATTAGCAATATTGACATTTTTTTTGTTCTCAATGCGGGTTTACGCTCATCAAGATGTCGCATTGGAAATGGATATGAATGGCAACCTCAAAGGCTTTCCTAACCAATATCTTCCTGCAAAATTAGATTTGATTTCATATAGTCTTCGAATTGGCAAAAATAAAATAGAACTTCCAGAGTGCGTAGTCCGATTTTTTAACCATGCAGAAAGCAATACTTTGACGGTTTCAAGTTCCTGGTATCATGACGAGAAGAGAATTCCGTATTATGTTCTTATTAAAATTCAGCCGAAGGGGAAAGACTACCTTTTTCGTCTACTGTTTAACCTCAAAACTCTTTTGCCAATGAAATTCGAAATTTCAACGCCCTATGGAAAGCCTGGGCCAGGTTCCAGAGCAAGTTATACTCATGAACTAAAAATTCAAGATTACTGTTGGGATGACATAAAGGTTAAGAGTGTTCAAACATGATTCCTAACAAAAATTTGCAAATCGATTCGGCAAAAATGCCTCACTATTTAAAAAAGCGTTATAACCTAAATAAAATTATGGATATCATCTGTCCCGCTCTTGCAATAGAAGAGAAAGCAACAAAAGAAAATATCGCTGAAATCATCCCCAAACTTGCTGGCAAGGATGATCCTTTCTTAATTCTGGCATGGATTATATGCAAACCCTCTGGACACCAGACGGATACGATTTGGAATACCAAGAAGGGACAATTTTAGCACCGTAGGTACGATTAGCACAGCGTAATCGTACGCATGAAGATAAAATATACTCAGTAATAATTCAAAGATCGAGGCACAACTACATTATTGGGAATACTTAATACGAGATGATAACGATTTCCAGCGTCATGTTGATTATGTGCATGTTAATCCAGTGAAGCATTGTTATGTTGAAAGGGTGCAAGATTGGCCGTATTCAACTTTACATCGTTATGTGAGATCGGGTATTTATCCGATAGATTGGTGTGGGGATTTGAGTGTTGAGGTTTTAGGTAAGGATTAGCATGCGTACGATTACGCTGTGCTAATCGTACCTACGGCTCTATAGTCAGAAAGTTGAATCAAATGTAATTTAGGGAGTGTTAATAATATCAACCAATTCTTCAATATCCGAATCCTTAACAAAAAGAAGTGAGCCTGTATCACCGCACGCAGCAGTATTATTTTTGTATTCACAACTCATGCCCATACTATTTGTAATAGTCAGATCATATTGAAAACCATCTGCTATACAATTCTGAGGTGGTACAGTCTGGATCTGTTGAAGCTTATCAAGAGCACTTTGAGATAAAGTATCCCTTACAGCATCAACAAGTGGGAAAATGGTGCCTGTTATGCCGCCAGATTGAATAATCTCAAGTCTTTGGCTGTCTTGCTTCCAGATAAAACCACTACAAGGATTTTTTTTATCATCATCATAACAACCTGTAAAACTGGATAAAGCTATAACAGCCATTACAATATAGTTTTTTGTCATTATTTCCTTTCCATTTTATTGAATAGTAATCGTCATCTCGGCAATTCTGTCATATCCGATCAAGTAACCTGTAAGCTTGTAATCGCCTACAGGTCTGGAGTCGGGATTAATAGTTCCATCTTGCTCAACTATTATTAATTCACTGCCATTAGCAGGAATTGTTAGATAGGTGATTGCTTGAGTACATAATTTATCTGCAAGCCAATCCCATACAGCTTCATTGTTGCTGTTATACAATTTAAAGCTATACTGACAGCCACTTGAAAACCTTAAATCGATTTTTTTACTGGTAGGATTGGATACCATCATTTCTATCGTTATTGGCTCACCTTGAAGAAAAGTATCATTGACCTGACCAAAGCTGTCTTTGGTTAAAATCGATAAAGTAAAGTTGGCTTGAGTCATATCGTCATAAGTGTCGTCATAACAGGCAATAATTGAGAACAAAAGAAACATAACTATAACAATTTGTTTATTTATCATATTTACCTTGCAACCTTTCGCTTGATTTGATGTGAGTATATTTTGAACTCCAGTATCGCTTAAATAAAGTCAAAAGATGTACATAAATGTATCTTTGGTGCTGTTTTTTAATTTATAAATCAATGTCATAGAATAAAAAAATACTGCCTGATATGAAAGTTCGAATTAAATTCTCGCATATCATCAATTAAAGGTGATATTTATCGAACCAAATCAATTAGTTAAAATATGAATTTTGAACTAAAATTTGGCTTGCATTTTGAAAAAAATGCAATAAAATACGCGCTCCTTTAGTAATGTATCAGAGGACTTATGTCTATCTAGCCCAAGCGTCAACCCACAAGCATGGCGCGCAAGCAAATTTACAATTAGTTTTAACCGCCATACGGCTTAACTGTGAGGTTTTAATACGATGGGTAACTCATCTACTAATTCACTGGTTGGTATGCCTGCTGATATTGTTGTCAAAGACAACATAGCTCAGTGGCCAACTCACAACCAGCAAATAGCAGACATTAATGGAGTCGCTGACGAAAGACAGGATCATTTCGTCAAAAGAAATGGAATTGAATTTGCTGGTACACATCTGATTTTTGATTTTTGGGGTGCTACAGAGCTGGATAACTTATCCAGAATGGAAGATGCCCTGAGAGAAAGCGTTGCTGTTGCTGGCGCTACCTTGTTACATATTCATTTACACCACTTTACACCTAACGGTGGAATTTCCGGTGTTGCCGTTCTGGCTGAATCTCACATTAGTGTTCACACCTGGCCTGAAAGAGGCTATGCCGCATTTGATGTATTTATGTGCGGCGATGCCGAACCTGAAAAAACGATTGCAGTTTTAAAACGCGCATTTCTTCCTGAGCACGTTAACATAACCGAGCACTTGAGAGGAATGGTATCTGACGATGTCTAGACAATGGATTGAAACACTGTACGACGCTTTTGGCCAATCATTTAATGTGGACAAGGTGTATTTTGAATCAAAAACCGAACACCAGCATTTGATGATTTTTCATAATGCGAAATTCGGTCGTATGATGGTGTTGGATGGAATTGTTCAGACAACTGAAAAAGATGAGTTTATTTATCACGAAATGCTGACCCATGTGCCAATTTTGGCCCATGGTAATGTCAAACGTGTTTTGATCATTGGTGGTGGTGACGGCGGTATTCTAAGAGAAGTCTGCCAACATGCCAGCATTGAACATGTGACTCAGGTCGAAATTGATCAGGCTGTGATTGATATGGCAAAAGAATACCTGCCAAATCACAGCAATGGTGCTTTTGATGACCCCCGAGCCAATATTGTTATTGATGACGGTATAAACTTTATTAATCAAACCAATGAAAAGTTCGATGTTATTATTTCTGACTCGACTGATCCAATTGGTCCTGGAGAAGTTTTGTTTACTTCTCCATTTTATGAAGGTTGTAAACGCTGCCTGAATGAAGGTGGTATTTTGGCGACACAAAATGGTGTAGCCTTTATGCAAATTGATGAAGTGACCACTACGGCAAAAAGATTAGCTCAGGTATTCGAAGATGTTACCTTTTATGGTGCTTCCGTACCAACTTATGTAGGTGGCATCATGACCTTCGCGTGGGCAAGCGATAACGCAGCCAACAGGAAAGTCGATATGGATACATTAACCAAACGTTATAATGCGTCTGGTATTAAAACGCGCTATTATAATCCGGCTATTCATCAAGCCTGTTTTGCTTTACCGCAATACATTGTTGATGAATTAAATAGTTTTGATAAATAGCGATTTTGCAATTGAACTGTTTCGTCGCCAAGCGACAAGTGAGTTTAAATAATGAAACCGTTTTTAAGCAATGAGCAAATTCAACAAATGGCTGACCATTATGGTGCACCTTTGTTTATTGTTGATTGCGATCAGGTTAGAAAACAATATCTGGCTTTACAAGAAGCGCTTCCAGGTGTTGATTTTTTCTATGCAGTAAAAGCATTCCCTAACGATGCGGTTATCTCAACATTGAAAGGTTTGGGTGCAGGATTCGATTTGGCTACAAAGGGCGAAGTTGATCAAGTGCAAAGGCATTTTGTCAATCCAAGAGAAACGATTCACACCCATCCGATTAAAAAGGATTCGGAAATAAAGGCAGCTTTGCGTTTTGGCTGTACAACCTTCGTTGTAGACAACATTGCCGAACTGGAAAAATTCGTTAAATATCGACATCGTGTTGGCTTGTTGCTCAGGGTCAGTTTCCGTAGTGAAACCGCTAAAGTCGATTTGTCACGAAAGTTTGGATGTTCAGCCGACAAGGCCATGCAATTGATCCATCGTGCGCAACAAATGGGCATTCATATAAAAGGACTGTCCTTTCATGTGGGATCACAAAGTGCAACACCGGCAACTCATGTTCAAGCAATTGAGGCGTGTGCTGACATCATTAACAAGTGCCCTATTCCATTAAATATGCTGGATATTGGTGGTGGTTTCCCGGTTAATTATGATGGTAGTACTGCGGATATTTATGATTTTTGCCAGCCCATTCGTGAAGCTTTAAAGCAAATTCCAAAGGATGTTCATATCATTGCAGAGCCCGGCCGTTTCATCGCAGCTCCATCAGCAATGACCATTTCTTCGGTGGTTGGCAAGGCAGTTCGTGGTAACACTACCTGGTATTATCTGGATGATGGCGTTTATGGTTCCTACAGTGGTCGTTTATTTGACCATGCTCAATACCCAATTCGTACATTGAAGTCTGGCGAACTTAAACCTTGTGTTTTGGCAGGTCCAACTTGCGATAGTATTGATGTGATTGAAGAAGAAATCATGTTGCCAGAGCTGGAAATTGGCGATCTGGTCATTGGTGAAATGATGGGCGCATACACTGCTGCCACAGCAACTGATTTTAATTCACTGGAAAGAGCCAAGATTATTGAAATCAATATAGTTGCAGAATCCGGGCATTTAAAAATTGTTGGTTAATTTATTAAGAGAATGAATCGTTGAGTCTTATTGCTCAACGGGAATCTCTACAACAAAAGAACCACGAATATCACCCAATTTAAAACCGGTTGCCTTATCATCAGGGTAATCGGTTTTTATTTGCTCAGCTACTTCTTTTGTTAATGATTCACCATGACAGCTTAAGCAAAGTCCACCCGTCTCAATAGCTTTCATAAAGCGGTAAACTTTTTTTCCATCCTTTTCGATAAACTGTCCTTTTTCAATTTGAGAGACGTTTCCATTATTTTGCTTTTGTGTTTCAAAATCCATTAAGGTAATTTTAGATATATCATCAGGTTTGTTATCAGGATTTCGGTATTTCAATGAGGTTCTACCAATAGTCACTTTATCGCTAAGAGAATCACTAATTTCCGGTGCTTTTATCTTGCAGACTTTAATTGCTGCGACCAAGCCGTTTTGTTTAATTTCGGACGTCAATGTAGATTTAAGTTGCCCACCAAATTTCTTGATCAGCTTTTTGGCTTGAGCATCAAGTTTTTGTGTATCCGCATGTTGTTCCGTTGCTTTGACCTGCAAAGCAAATATAAAAGAAATCGCTGCTATTGATAAAATATAAGAAAGGCTCTTCATATCATTTCTCATTTAATATATTAACCGGAGCGTAATCATCGGTCAGGATTTTTGTCGGGTCATTAATTTCAACTTCAGTTTCCAGAATATCAAAAATATAGTCAGGATCGATACCCAGTTTGAAAAATTGTACTTTAAACGTTGGGATTTTTTCTTTCATCTTTTCGGGAGTTGGCAAGTCAGTATTTCCTGCCCAGATAACACGGTTACCGGAATGACGTCCCTTAAACTGATAAAACTTTCCGAATGCCTTTGCGTAGGTGGCTGATTCATATTTTTTTAATTTACTGGTGGAAAATGTATTGGCAATCGCAAGACCATTGGGTGATAAAATTGATTTCACTTCTCTCAAAAACTCCACAGTCATCATGTGCGCTGGAATATAATCGCCATTAAAAGCATCCAGAATAATAATGTCATATTGCGCTTTTTTCAGTTTTTCCCGTTTAACAAAAATACGGCCATCAACAGCAAAGACTTTATGCCAATCTGCCTCAGGTAAATCAAAATAGTTTTTTGCAACTTTGATGACAGCTTCGTCTATTTCTACAGAGGTAATAGTGGCTTGAGGGGCGAGCTCGTGAAATGCTTCTACCAGACTTCCACCACCTAGCCCCAGAATAAGAATATTTTTGGGTTCTTCAACCGCCAGAATACTGGCAGCTGAAATTTTAGCGTAGTCAAAAACAAGATAGTCAGGACGATACACCAGTTTACAGCTTTGATTCTGAGAATCTTGTTTTCTGAATGAAAACCCCATGCATCTTTTCTTATTAGATTCCGTTACCATAATATTACGGTAAAGAGATTGCTCCTTATGTATCACTTTGCCATTGCAAACCGATGAAAGCAGTATGGCTGTTAACAGCATTAGCCATTTGTTCATGAAGTAGTCTCCTGATTGTCAATAGCTGGCATAAAGTATAAAACCGCAGCAAAGACTAATAAAATACCGATAAAACCACCAAACAATGCAGGTAAGGTAAAAACCATAACCAGATAAAATGATGTCATGATTGTGCCGAGAGCACTGCCGAGAGTAGAAACAAAATAAAGTTTTCCTGCAGTCATTCCCGTTTCTTGTGTGCTAACAGTTAAAAGCCTAACGGCATAAGGTGCAATCATGCCCAATACGATGGTGGAGGGGAAAAACAAAATAAAAGAGGTGAGTAGTGAGCCATATCTTGGATCTTCAATTCGGACAAACAGGGCTTCCATTAAAGGTTGTCCCAAAAAAGGTAGTGGCAATAACAGTATTGCGCCAGCGGCATACAACATGCTGAGTTTTTTCAACGAAGGATCAGACAAAGACCACTTTCCGCCGAGCAAATATCCGATGGATAATGCCAGCATAAAAACGGTGATAATACTGCCCCAAACATAAATTCCACCACCAAAGTATGGTGCGAGAATGCGTCCGGCAATGAGCTCAACGCCCATGATGACAAAGCCACTGACAATAGAAGCGAAATAAACGGACAGTGCGGGTAATTTTTTATTCATTGTGAGTTTTAAAGTTAATTGATATTGTGGGGCAATATATCATATCCTTTGGGTTTGCAGTAGTCTGGCTTAGTTATGAAAAAATATAATCAGAATGAAAAAATAACACTTTCAGTTCTTATTACAAGGCTTGTTTTTGGTCTTATATTTTATGAGCTGGCTTTTCCTCTTTTGTTTAAAGAGGTGCTTTTATTTTTTCTGATAAGTCATATTATTTCCATTATTGGTATAGCCATGCAAAAGGAATGGGGATACAGTCTTTCTTCTATAACCTTGAAACTATTCATCGTGATAAGTGTACTAAACGGGTTACCTGATAGAGATACAAGTATGCTATTTGGATATAATTACTCAATGCAGTTTTTGGTGTTGAGGTTAATTTTTACTGCCGGTTTTGGATTGGTTACTTTGTATTTGGTGAGTAATACAAGAGATAAGATGTAGTTTAATCAGGGAGAATGATGAATTTAATAATTACACAAAAAAACAAAAGCATTTGCCCGCGTATTAATTTATTTCAATATTATTGTTTTGATAGGAGTCTACTTTGCCTGCGTATCAAAAAATGCAGGGAAAAGAAGTATGGTTAATTTATGATATTCTGAGATTTACACTAATAGCTATAGACATTTTATTGGCGATTTTAATTATTAATAATAAACAATATGCAATATGGTTGACTGGAATAACCAGTTTAGGAATTGCAATTCTGGCAATTATTGAAAATACTGGCAATTTAGTCAGTAAGGTTTTCTTGGTGTTATTATTTTCATGGGATTTTATTTTGTTGCTGTCATTTTCTACCTCAATGAAAAGTCAAAGGGCTAATTAAAGGAAAAATATATGGAAAACAACGAAGAAAACTCAAAAAGACATAAAATTTATTCCAGTTCTTATTTTATTAATCCTGGAGTGATTTTAGGGCTAGTGGTTATAGGGCAAAATTCACTATTATATGATCGAAAAATATTTGTAGGGCTTCTGTTGTTCGTACTACTTATGGCGCAATATACCTACAATATTTCAGAAATTAAAAATAAGTTTGAAAAAATTGAAGAGCTGGAATTGAAGCAATTATATTCTTTTATGTTTTACTCAGGTTTTAGAAAGGATGATCTGCTGATAAGAGAAGTTGATTGGTTACTTGAAATTGTGATTAATTTATTTAATTTGATACTCTTCTATTCTTTGATTGTTTTCGGTCCAAAGTCATTATGGGTTCCTTTGCTTCTTTTTTTGTGTCCTTTTTGTTTGGCGTATTTGATGAATAAATCGAAATATGTAAGATATTACAAGCTTGGTTGAGATTAATTGATGATTTTATAGACTCCCGTCCTCGATAACAGAAGTCGAGGACATGCTTTAAGGGGGAATGAGGTTCTTATCAGGATCTTTTTTGTGTCCCCAATCTGAACTGTTGTAGCATGGCTACTCAAAAAACAATTTCTCGTTCCCATGCTCCTGCGTGGGAATGCATACCAACAATGAAGTAAACGGCGGGAAGCGCAAGCTATCCCTCCCTACGAACTTTCCTCGATCCTCGATTCCTGTATCTCGCTCTCCATTCCTGATAATTCATTTATTACCAGAAAGTTGCCAAGGCTATCTATTGACCTAACTTGTTTTATTAGGTTAGTATCGCATAGTAGGTCACATTCTTGGATCTATTGGTGGGAGAGCGCTGGACTGTTCAAACACAACGAGCAGACTACTGATCCCTACTTTAATTATAAAAGAATTGCAAGAGGGAGAATAAAATTGAATATATTAGCCAAACATAATATTTTAAGTTCCGCGATTAGAATCGCGTTGCTTTCTGCTGTCACTTTTTCGCTTCCAGCTGCTTATGCTGCAGAAGAAGATGCAGAAGAAGGAGCAGAAGAAACACAAGAACGCAAGATGGTCGTTACCGGGTCTCGTATCCGCAAAGATGCTTTTGCAAATGACACTCCAATCGACGTCATTACAATTGAAGATGCTGAAATTGAAGGTTTAAAGAGTCTTGGTGAACTGCTTCGTACAAGCACAGCGGCAGCCGGTTCAAACCAGTTGACTGCAGCTCTTGGGGTAGGTTTTGTCGTTAACGGTGGAACCGGTGCTGAATCCATATCACTACGTGGTCTGGGAGCCAACCGTACACTTGTCCTCCTTAACGGTCGCCGTGCTGGTCCTGCGGGTACCCGTGGCGCGGTATCTGCGTTTGACTTGAACAGCTTACCATTATCAACCATTGAACGAGTTGAAGTGCTGAAGGACGGTGCATCGTCACTGTATGGTTCTGACGCCGTTGCAGGTGTAATTAATATTATCACCAAAAAAGGAAGTGACAAGACCTTCACTTTTGATACCAGCCAACCGTTTGAAGATGGTGGTGATGACACAAGAATGAACATGTCCTATGGTGAAGAATTTACTGACGGTTCATTTCGAGTTACTGCTGACTTCAGAAAACAAACAATGGTACGACGTGGTGACCGCGATTATCTGGCTTGTGAAGAGCGTTTGTTATTCCGTGAAGACGGTTCACTAGCCGACCCCATTGACCCGCGTACAGGTGAACCACATTGCCAAGGACGCGGTTTTGGTCTCTGGCTATATGGTCCTATAAGTTCTGCATATGGTGGTTCCTTGCAAGCAGCGTTCGATTACGATGGTTTTTTTGCAGCTAATGGCTATGAGAGTTTCAACGATGTATCCGCCACTACTGGATTTACTACGCCGACTGGTTGGTATCCTGTATCCTTTAATAATAATCGAGATAGTGAAGGTTGGTGGGACTTACAGCACCCGTTTTTAGAGCGAACAACCTTGGTACCAGAGACAACCAATAGTTCATTTTATGCTACCGGTGAATACAATGTTGCAGAAAACATTACCGCCTACGGTGAATTTATTTACAGTTCTCGCACTACCAAAA
The DNA here is from genome assembly GCA_029880585.1 of Gammaproteobacteria bacterium. Classification (GTDB taxonomy): domain Bacteria; phylum Pseudomonadota; class Gammaproteobacteria; order Enterobacterales; family Kangiellaceae; genus Aliikangiella. Next base: position 2,992 of record JAOUOC010000053.1, on the reverse strand, counting down.
CAGATGCAAACCGTCAGTTTTGGACTAATGAAGTTGGTCCTCAGCCAGCCAATAATATTGGTGGTGGATTTAGTGGAGCCGGCTTTATTATGCCTGTTGCCCTAACCGACCATTTTAGTTCAGAAATCAACGTTGATTATACTCGTTTAGTGCTTGGCCTCAATGGTGCTCTAGGGGATTGGGAATGGGACGTATCATATCAAAGCTCTGATAACGATGGTGAATATATTAACGACATCATTCTTGCCGACTCTCACCTGATGAGTCAAATTAATTGGGCAACAGGCACAGGCTGTACTGTCGGTCAAGTAACTCCTATAAGTGGTAATAATTGTGCCGATGTTAACTGGGCTGATCCTAACTTCTTGTATGGTAATCTAACAGCAGAACAAAAGGCATTCCTGTTTGGTGTAGATGTTGGTAACACCACCTATAAGCAGCAGACATTTGAAGCCTTTATCACTGGTGATTTATTCTCAATGCCTGCGGGTGAAGTTGGCTCTGCCTTTGGTATCCAGTTTCAGGAAGACGAAATTGACGATGTGCCGGGTGAGCAAACCCTTGCTGGTAACTCCTGGGGATTAAGTAGTGCAGGTCGAACTGCCGGCAAGCAAAAAACCAATGCTGTGTTTGGAGAAATAAACATCCCACTATTAGAAGGTCTGGTAGGTGCAAAGGCTGTCGATTTTACAGCTTCTGCTCGTTATACGGATGTAGATACTTATGGCAGTGATACAACTTTCAAAGCGCACTTGTCATGGGAAATTGTTGACGGCTTAACTGTTCGTGGTAGTCGCGGCACTTCATTCCGAGCACCGGCGTTGTATGAATTGTACCTTGGCGACCAAACAGGTTATGGTGGACAGCTTGCGATCGATCCATGTCTGGATTATGTTGCAGAGTATGCTGCTGGCGCAATAACGGAAACTGTTTTCCTAAACTGTCAGGCTCATAATGTACCAGCAAGTTATACTGCGCCGGGTTCTTCAGTATTACTCGTCACTAGTGGTGGTGCCGGCAGATTGTCTGCAGAGACTTCTGTTGCTGAAACTGGTGGTTTTGTCTGGGTAAGCCCTGAAGATACTTTTGCATTTTCGGCTGATTACTATCAATTCGAACTCAAAGGTGAGGTTGCAAATCTTGGCGGTGCTAACATTGTTAATCAATGTTATAACACGCCTACGGCTAATTTTGCTAACGAACCATTGTGTGATCTCTTTGTTCGCCGTACTGGAGGAGCAACAGGAACCGACTTTGGTATTGATCGAGTAAATGGTGGCTATGTCAATATCGCGACTCAAACAGTACGAGGTATCGACTACAACTTTACTTATCAGGATGAGTTCGATTTTGGTAAAATTCGTCTCTCTATTGAACATACAAATCAATTAGAGAAAACACGCCTATTGTTTGCGGATAGTACTTATAATAACAATATCGGAGAAAATAACTATCCGAAACATGCAGGTAATATGCGTTTAACATGGACTGGTGATGAGTATAGTGTTACATGGACAACGACATATTTCAGCTCCACAAATGATTACGAGTACTACACCCAACCCAAAGGCGGTACAACCTGGGATGGTGAAGCTGTCACTCGTATTGATGAAACACCCTGGACCTACTATCACACGGTGTCTACATCAACTTCATTGTTTGATAACCTGAATATCATTGTAGGTATTGCAAATGTGTTTGATGAAGAACCACCTATTTTATCGAGTTCTGGTAACGAAGTCGGAAACGCTGCACGTTACTCACGCTTCGATTTCATAGGACAAAGACTGTTTGCTAACTTCAAATATAGCTTTTAAAAAGTTATTATAAGTTGGCAGCTTTCTTGCCAATGGTCGACAAAAGCCCTCTCTTTTGAGGGCTTTTTTTATTCATCAAGAAAAAAGTGATTTATATTCTCAATAACAATAGTTTTTTATAGTTGAGCGGACATTGCAGATACAAAAATCAATGAAAAGGCTATAGAAATATACTCAAAGCTCTATCAATGAAAGAATCCGGCCAGGTCTGCCAATTACTTTGCTATACAAACTATCGGGTAATCACCTTTGTGAGATAGCCACATCGCAAAGACATCCTTCTACAACTTCAGGGCACTTTCCTCAATCCTCGCTTCCCGTATCTAGCTCCTCTCTTCTACCTCTCCGCTCCTGAAATACCATTCGTGGTTATTTCAAAAGTTTGTAACATTTTGGTAATTCTGCTGATTTTATTGATGGATTGGTTTAGTCTTGGCAAAATTCGATAAAATCATTTTAAACCAGATTCATTCAAAGGAACTTCACATGAATAAAGTAAAGCGCTTATTTAATCCATTGTTGATATTTTGTGGTCTATTTATTACATCAGTACAAAGCCTATCGGCAAAAGAAGTGGTTCCAGCAGGTCTGCTACCAGAAGATGTAACCCCTTCTCACTACACCCTTGAAATTAAGCTGGATCCGGCTGAAAAGAATTTCAGCGGAACAACAACCATCGACATTAATGTCAGCAAAAAAACCAAACACTTTTATCTTCATGGAGAAGATCTGACGGTCAAATCAACGGTAATCAAATCTGGTAAGGCAAAGATTGCTGCATCTACAAGTAAAACCGATGTGACTGGTGTATTAAAAGTCAGTGCTGTAAAAACTTTAAAGCCTGGAAAATACAGTATTACCTTTGAATACGATGCACCTTTTAATGAGAATCTGGAAGGTTTGTATCGAATAAAAGACGGCGAGAAATTTTATGCATTCACTCAGTTTGAAGCCATTGATGCCAGACATGCTTTTCCTTCTTTTGATGAACCACGATTTAAAACCCCTTTTGATGTAACTCTGATTATTCCTTCAAATCTTAAAGCCATTGCCAACACACCTGAAAAAAAGCGAACCGATTTAAAAGATGGCTGGACCAAAATTGACTATGCCACCAGTAAACCTTTGCCAACTTATTTAGTTGCTGTTGCCGCTGGTGATTTTGATATTGTCGT
>JAOUOC010000245.1 GCA_029880585.1 Gammaproteobacteria bacterium | reverse complement strand
TGATTTCTGGCTTCAAACCGGGCAACCAAACAGGGCGAAGTGTTTGAAGCGCGAACCAGCCCCCAGCCATCCTGATATTCGACTCGAACACCGTCAATGGTAATGACATCTCCATCGCCAAATGCGCCTTGCAATTTCAGGCGTTCAACAAAATTGAATTTTTTATCGTCAGCAATAGGAATATTAATTTCAGGTGTACTCAAACTATCAGGTAGTGACTTGAATACAGCTGCTGATTTTCTGGTATCTGCTGACAGTATTTCCAGCAATCTTGATGCTGCGTACAGAGCATCGTCAAACCCATACCAGCGTTCCTTAAAGTAAATATGTCCACTTCCCTCACCGGCAAGCAGAGCACCGGTTTCTCGCATTTTGGCTTTTATCAGGGAATGACCGGATTTCCACATGATCGGATTTCCACCACTTTCGGTGATAACGTTAGCAAGATTCTTACTACATTTAACATCAAAGATAATGTCTGTACCGGCATTTCTGGATAGTACATCCATAGCGTAAAGCATCATTTGTCTGTCAGGCCAGATTATGTTTCCGTTTGAATCTATTACACCTAACCTGTCACCATCACCATCGAAAGCCAGACCAATGTCTGCTGACTCGGATTTGACCATTTTAATCAGATCCTCAAGATTTTCAGGACGGCTGGGATCAGGATGATGGTTGGGGAAATTGCCATCGACATTGCAGTAAAGGCCTATTACATCGCATCCGAGCGCCTGAAGAAGTTGAGGTGCAACTTTTCCGGCAATACCATTACCACAATCAATGGCAACTTTTAATGGATTGGCAAGATTAACAGTATCAGTGATGCGGGAAATATATTCCTGCACGATATTGACTTCTTTCTGGCTACCTTTTCCTTTTACCATATTATTGGTTTCAATCCTCTGGCGTAACCCTTGAATTTCTTCACCATATAAAGTGTGGCCGGCGATGATAATCTTTAAGCCGTTATAGTCTTTTGGATTGTGACTTCCGGTGATAACAATGCCGCTGTTGGTGTTCAGATGATGTGTTGCGAAGTACATTAAAGGTGTAGGAACTACGCCAATGTCAATAATGTCACGACCGGTTTCCATCAAACCTTTTTTCAGGGCGTTGACAAAACGTGTACCGGATAACCTTCCATCACGAGCAACGACAATACGTTGCTCGCCTCTTTCAAAGGCTTCGCTACCAATTGCAAGACCGAGTTTGTATACCAAAGATTCAGTTAATTCCTTGTCGACGATACCTCTAATATCATAAGCACGAAAAATTGAATTATAGGTGCTAGCACCTGCAGGCTCGGAAACTTCAAGAGCAGAGCTGCCATGTTCCAACATTGGTTGATCGGGTGAGCGTTTTATGCGTTGTACTTTTTGATCTGTTTGTACTGTTCCATAGGTGTCAGTGATCTTGAAACTTTCTCTTTCAAGGGCTTGTCCCATATCGTCAAATACTTTCAGATTAAAATCAGTAGTCGCTACCAAAGATTTTCGATTGCGGCTATCAATAAGCCATTTTACGAAATTGGTGGCATCGCTTCTGACCATTTTTTGCATACGATTTAGACCGATAAATCCGCCAACTCCAACCAATAATAATACAAGAGCGACACCACCAAAAAACAAATAGAGCTCTGTTTCATAGTTGTATTTTGCAGGGTCATCAGGCCAGAATGCAACGCGCCAAGGTGTACCAGAAACACTTGCAGTGCCGAGCGGTTCCCCTTTTTTATAAACTGACTTACCCAAAGATACGATAGCGCGGTTTTGATTGGCAAAGTTCTGCATGAATTCGTAATAACCTGGTACCAGCCTGTTATCAGGTAAAACATTATTGAAAAGGGCGAAATCAATACCGAGTAAAATTGTTTTACCGGTTCCTGCTACCTGAAAAATAATCGCAATATGTTGTGTTGATTCACCTGCATTAATGGCTTCATGTACGACTTCTTTATTGGCATTAAGTTGTCTGATTAACTGTAATGTAACATTGGTGATAACAGGAGTAGATTGCATATCGACGTCATGAATATCGTTATCAACAATTCTTACACCAATCACATTATCCAGTCGTTCAGTGATGTCCTTTTCTATGGCTGTGATATTACCGGCTTTGCCATCACGAAGAGTCTTCTTGATCTGGCTGTCATTGAGGATGGTTTTCGCGGCCAACTGAATACTATCCAGTCTCGCTAAAATTTGCTCAATATAAGATGTCATGGTAACACGTACAAATGTCTGGTTTCTTCCTTCTGCAGGTTGAACCACGACAAGATAATATTGCACGATGGCGACAAAAATAATGGTTAAGATACATAACACCAGATATGGTACAGACTGAGCCAGAAAAGCTTTGTTTTCTCTTTTTGATTTAACTTTTTTTTGCTGTTTGTCTTTATTGATTTTCACTGCAAATCTCCATTTTATAAATTCAATCAATTAATAATTTTAGACCCTATTTCAAAAATAATCTTTTTTGCCAGATTGTCCTTTGAATCAGTTTCCAGAAGAGTTTCATCAAGATTATCATCAATCATCAATATACGATTGCTTGAACTATTAAACCCCACCCCGGGCTGGCTGATATCATTGGCACATATCAGGTTCAACCCCTTGGTTTTTAATTTCTTTATTGCATTTTGCTGTAAGTGCTCACTTTCAGCTGCAAACCCGACAACAAAAGGTTTGTCTTTTTGATTGCCGACCCATGAAATAATATCCGGATTAGGTTTTAACAACAAGTTAATTTGTTCACCTTTTTTCTTGATTTTTTGTTCGCTGACCTTGTCAGGAGCATAATCAGCGACTGCCGCACAACCAATGAAAATATCAGTTTGATCAAAGTTTTGTTTCACCGCATCAAACATTTGCGAAGCAGTGGTAACAGAAATAAAAGTGTCAACTTTAGGAGGCTGAATATTAACAGGACCGGAAATTAGAGTAACTTTTGCACCAGCTTGTAATGCTGCTCTGGCGAGCGCATATCCCATTTTGCCTGAACTGTGATTGGATAAAAACCTCACCGGATCAATGGGTTCGACTGTAGGCCCGGCTGTAATGACAATATGTTTACTTTTCAGTGTCTGTGGTTGAAATGCAATATCAGCCAGCATGTTGGCAATGTCAGCAGGTTCTGGCATTCTGCCAACGCCTACATCACCACAAGCCTGTACGCCAGAGGCAGGTTCAATCAGGATAATGCCTTGTTGTATCAGGTTTTTAATATTTTGTTGAGTTGTTGCGTTAGACCACATCTGTTGATTCATGGCTGGAGCAACTATAACCTGAGCCTGACTTGCTAAAACCAGAGTGGTTAAAAGGTCATTAGCTTCTCCATGAACCAGTTTAGCGATTGTGTTGGCCGTAGCTGGAGCAATCAAAATATAATCTGCCCATTTACCGAGCTCAATATGCCCCATTGCGGCTTCCATTTCAGCATCAAACAGTTCAGAGTGAACAGGATGCCCTGAAACTGCCTGCAATGTCATGGGGGTAATAAATTCTTTGGCCGCTTGCGTCATTACAACCCTGACATCAAAGTTTTGTTCTTTCAATCTTCTAACCAAATCAGCACATTTATAGGCAGCAATGCCACCGCAAATGCCCAACACCAGATTTTTATGAGGCAGTTTTTGAATTTTAGTCAAAATCGATTCCTTGAACGACAAATGTACAGGCGTGACAACGAACTGAACACTCACTAACTTAATCGTTAATCATATCAAACCTTTGGGGCAATTTCTTACAAAAATTTCAGTTTTTTCCTCTATTTTTTAACGCACTGACAAGGCAAACTCGTTTAAAAATATTGCATAAAAATGATGCATATTCAAAAAGTATAAAAGGAGAATATCAAATGGATTTGATAACCACTTGGCCAAAAGAGGAAAGACCGCGGGAAAAGTTGTTAAATAAAGGTGCAAGATCGCTGACAGAT
>JAOUOC010000244.1 GCA_029880585.1 Gammaproteobacteria bacterium | reverse complement strand
TGTTATATCCTGAAATGTACCCAAAACTTTAACCACTTCTTCGTCAATCAATATCCCTTTTCCAATGGCTCTAACCCAGATACAGTTCTTTTTAGCGGTAATTAGCTGCATTTCGAGATCGAATGATTCACCTGAGGCAGAGGCTTTCTCAAATGCCTCAGTTATTACAGGAATGGATTGCGGTGCATAAAAATTTATAGCTTCCTCAACATTGGGTTCGTAAGTTGATTCAAGTTCATGTATACGATAAACCTCATCTGTCCAGGTTAACTTACCAGTTTTCATATCAACTTCCCATCCGCCAATCTTTGCCATTCTCCCGGTATCATTTAGTAATCTTTTACTATTTCTTAATTCATCTTCTTTATTTTTTTGTTCAGTGATTTCATTCATCAGAATATATATTCCAGAAACCTCTTTTTTCTCTGAAACATCTGGTACATAGGTGACATTGAGGTAGCGGTTTTTTCCTTTTCTTTCATGGATTGGCATTTCAAAGGAAATTGTATTCCCCGCCAGCGTAGCATCAAGTTTATCCTTGATTTTTGCAAACAAGGATTCGCCCAAAAAGTTTCCGACGTGCTTTCCAATAAGTTCTTCTCTCGGAACACCATCATAAAAATCTCTATAGGACTTATTGACGAAACGATAACGAAGAGCTCGATCCAGATATACAATTAGCGGTGGAATGTTATCAGTTATCATACGAAGCAGCTGTTCACTTTGTTGTAACTTTTCTTCCGTCAGTTTGTATTCTGTAATATCAGCCGATATCACAACCAACTTGTTCGCATTACCCTTTTCATCCAAAACAGGGAAAACAGTATGTGAAAAAAACTTATCGCCACGTTTGTCTTCAAACCTTTTCACTTCCTTTGTTTCAATGGCTTCATCACATACATTTTTTCTCAGCTTCGCCACATCAGGTTGAACTAATTCGAATATGTTTTCTCCTACCAGCTCATCAATATCTTTTCCATATCTCTTTGCACCAATATCGTTTATAGAAATGATTTCTCCTTGAGCTGTCAAAACGAAAACAGATTCATTTGCAGCAGCCATGATAGAGCGCCACAAATTATCACTTTCCATCAAATTTCTTTCAGACTGTTTTCGCTCAGTGATGTCAGTAACTATTACAACCAACCTATTCACAACACCATCTGCATCAGGAACCGGATATACCGTATGATAAAAAGTCTTTCCATCTCTACAATCTTCAAACTTTTTCACATAGCCTGTTGTTAACGCTTCATCACAAACCTTGCGTCTCAATTTGGCTACATCAGGTGGTAGCAAATCGAAAACATTGTTCCCAATCAGATCATCAATGGCTCTGTCAAACCGTTTGGCACCTATCTCATTTATAGAAATGATTTCACCCTGAGAAGTCAATACAAAAGCTGATTCGTTCGCAGCATCCAGAATAGAGTTCCACAGATTATTGCTATCCTGTAGTTTTCTTTCAGCCCTTTTGCTTTCTGAAATATCCCGAACAAAAAGTACGATTTTTATTTCATTATTGTCATCACTAAAATGTCTGGAAGAAATGGTGGCATTAAAATGAGAGCCATCTTTTTTTGTGCAGGTTATGTTAGTTTTTATATCAACTTCGTTTTCACACTTGTTAATCATATCTGATAATAAGTTAGCATCTTCTGGATCTACAAGTTCGCCTTGCTCTAGCTTGCAAAAATCATCTTGCGTATAACCAAACAGTTTTTCCGCAGCAGGATTTGCTGACAAAATTAAACCACAAGAATCAGCTAAAAGAATTGCGTCAAAATTATGCTCGAATAATGTATTGAAGGCGTTTCGACCAGCCATAAAATCATTCATATTTATTTTCTGATTATTTATTCAATCCTGGAGTAGTATTCACTCTTATTATTTGTTTTTTAGGTGAGAAGAAATTTGAAAATAGTAAATAATTTACCAAAATAATCCCTGCCATGCCTGAAGCCAGTCACTTCACACAGGTCTGCCACTGAGAACAAATAACATTCTTTATTTAGTATAGCACTTACAGATAATTATCTGGTTTTTGATCATATAACGAATTAATGAAAAAGAGCCTTATGGCTCTTTTTTATTGTTTGATTTAAGAGTGGTTACTAACTTCTACCTTTCAATATCAATTTCCTCTCGACCTGTATTACGCCAAACACCATTTGTTTTTGAGTAATGATAATCTGTTCGGTAACCCATTCCTGCGTGAGATATAGTGAACTTGCTATTACTGTTGAATTTAACGATAAAATGTTTACCTTCAGATACGTCTGTAAATAGCTCTATAGAACCAGAAATCAGATCAACGACCCATGCATTACGTTGGTAATTTGTATTTTCTATATATACAACGGCAGTCTTTTTGTCCGGGGAGAGAGTACTCCATATAGAATTACACTCTGGGCAGTCTGGATAAATTAACTCAAATGATATGTTCGGCTTTACTTCTGTTTCGTTGATTTTTATTGATTTATTATCATGGCATACCTGAAAAAACAATTTATCGTTGTTTCTAATAGGTCGTTTTTCAGACCATTTGCACTCTGCAAAGGTATTGCATGATAGAAATATTAACAGGATGAAAAGTGTGTGTTTCATGGTTTTATCTAACACTTGGGGAAACTGCGCCGCCAGGCGTCAGCTTGAACCTTTTGTTATGCATTTTTAACCCGAAAATGAACTTGCAAAGCCACCACCGACTCTTTGGTTTTTAGCTCTATTGACGAAAGTCCATCATGGAAAGCCTGCAATAACTCCTTTTTAAACTCCCCCTGATACGAAAGTTCAAACTTTGGTGTGGCTTCATTGCTCAGCGTAATTTGAAGAAGAATTTCACCTCCTTCATCATATTCGGAACTTATTCTAGCTAGAAGGTCCTGGGCATAGCCAATTAGTTTAGAAAGATCATTTACAGTGACATTTTTAGAAAACTCATCTTGCGTATTGAGAAGGCGAGCGCCTGCATTTATTACGCGCCCTGTTTGTGCGCTGAAGCCATCTTTGGGTTCATAGGTTTTCCAGTCAGCAACATATGTATTTCCATCTACAGGATTTACATATTTTTCCTGAGCTATCGCTTTAGAAGCACACATAAATAAAACCATTAGTGCGGCTATAAATCTCATTTCTGCTCCGTATGCATAACGTTTAAGATCAGCCGAGGCGGCGTGTTAGCGACGACGTCGGCTGGAGCGAGTTGTTATAAGCTATTAACAATAGATTATTCATCGAATTCTTTGGTTATTATTTGTGACTTTTGTGAAACACTACAAATTGAGCATTTACCTTCGACATACGTTTTTCCGTTTTCTACATACATTACTGGTTCGGTCATTCCCAGATCCGGCTTCTCGCATTGGTCACACCATGTTTCCTGAAGGAGCCATTCCTTCGTATGTTCATCCAGATCTTCAAAAGCCAAATATTCTTTGCTCATAACTTTCGTACTTATAACGCCAAATTAAGACGCGCGTTCTTCGCGTCGTTTTTTCAATGTATTGTTATAAGATTTTTGAGGACGAATCCACAACATATATGTAATTAGACAAAACACAATATATACAAATATCATCCATAAAGCTTCGAGCTCGTGCTCTTCACTAGTTATCCTGCCATCGGGATATTGAGTAACATAAAAAACTGATGGTTTAGTAAATACATCTGGAAATACTACAAATTGCTTAACTTCGTAATAGTCAGATAAATCCCACTCTCCGTTTTTATAGCTCTTAATACCTCCTGAGCTTCCGGTGATTAGCAATGACTTTGAACCATCCTGGTTTAGCGTTTTCTCTCCAGGCTCCCACTCCGAAAAGCTCGAAACTACGAGTCCGACAGGAAGCAAAATTACTGCTAGCGGAAAACAAAGTTTGATAAACGGCACTAGATGCTTGAAATATTGTTTGATCATCCTCGACTCTTATAACAGTTATTATATGCACG
>JAOUOC010000243.1 GCA_029880585.1 Gammaproteobacteria bacterium | reverse complement strand
TATAATTTCCGCTACCCGCTACCCGCTACCCGCTACCCGCTACCCGCTACCCGCTACCCGCTAATTCTCATCTTTATTCTCTACACTCTAAGCGAAGCTCTCTAAACTCAATAGTCACCTTTTTGACTCATTCATTAAATAAATTCACCTTCATCCTTTAACCTATTGATTTTAAACAAATAAAAAAGTAGGCACGCTCTTTGCAATGTTTTTCAGTAGAAAATCTAAAGTGTAAATATTTTGTCACTTGGACGATTTAAATAATCTGAATTAATTGGATGACATGGTAAACGTTGTAAAGAGGATGATATGAGTCAACAAGGTAATCAGGCAGTTAGCCAGTCGCAAGGTGAGAGTAATCCGCACTTAAATTCTGTGATGTCAGAGTTAAATCGTTTATCTCGTTCTGTGGTTGATTCTTACCAAAGTCTGGAAGGGCAAGTTGAAAAACTCAATGACCAATTAAAAAGTGAAAAAGCATTAAAAAATCAGGCCATTGCCAAGCAAAAAAGCTTAAGCAATGAAAAAGCATCACTTTTGGACAGATTACAAAATTTACTCACTATCATGCCAGCGGGGTTTGTAGTAATTGGTGGTGACGCACGAGTACATGACTGTAATGCAAAAGCAGTAGAGCTTTTGGGCAGACCTTTATTGGGTGAGTTGTGGCTGGACGTGATTCAACGTGCTTTCGAACCGCAAGCAGATGATGGACATCAAATCTCGCTTAAAGACGGTCGTAAAATTCATATCGAAACCAGAGCATTGGATTTGGAGCCAGGTCAATTGGTGGTTTTGACGGATATGACAAAAACCCGTCAACTTCAAATGGAACTGAGTCAGCAGCAAAAGCTATCCAGTATGGGTAAAATGGTGGCTTCGCTGGCACATCAAATCAGAACACCTTTATCTGCCGCTATCCTGTATGGATCACAACTAAATCATCAACATATCGCTTCAGATACTCGCCAACAATTTGGCGACAAGCTACTGGAAAGACTTCATTTTATGGAGCGGCAAATCAATGACATGCTGTGTTTTGTGCGTGGTGAAAGAAAGGTCAAGGAATCTATGACGGCAGAAGTGCTTTATCAGACACTTGAAAAACAAAAGCAGGATTTTCCCAAATTTGTCAATTTTACCTACAAGCAAACTCGACAACTTGATCAAAATCTGATGGTTGATATTGACGCCTTGAGAGGTGCATTGAACAACCTGATAGAGAATGCCTGTGATGCTTGTAAAGATAAAAACCAACCGGCTGTAACTGTCAGTTTTGTATGTGCTGACAAACTGATTATCAGTGTAATGGACAATGGTATTGGTATTGATCAGCAGAAACAAAAAAATGTTTTTGAACCATTTTTTACCACAAAATCTTCAGGTAATGGTTTGGGGCTGGCAATTGTCAATGGTGTGGCAATAAATCATGGTGGCAGCGTCAAATTATCGTCCAGTGAAAACAGAGGCACTTGTGTAGAGATAACATTGCCACTGGCTGACAACACAGATAAAAACACAGTGAATCAAATAAACGAGTCTATGGAGCCAAAAAAGATGGAGAGCATAAATGAGTTCTAACGTATTAATTGTTGAGGATGATCAGGCGTTAAGAGAAGCTCTTACCAGTAGCTTGAAGGTGAATGGCTATCAGACACATTCCGTTGAAAGTGCCGAGTCGGCGCTAGGTTGGATTAGTCAGGGAGAAACACCTGATATTATCGTAACCGATATTCAAATGGGCAAAATGAGCGGTATTGAGCTGCTTAAGTCGGTTAGACAAAAATATACTCAATTGCCTGTAGTTTTAATGACTGCTTATGGTGAAATTAGTGATGCAGTCGAAGCGATGCGATTGGGCGCTTGCGATTATCTGCAAAAACCCTTTGAAGCATCACGCCTTACGGACTTGATTGAAAATTATGTTCAAAGAAATCATGCTGATGAGATTGTGATAGCTGATCCTAAAAGCAAAGCCTTGTTTGATTACGCGCTCAGAATTGCTCAAACTGATTCCAATGTTTTACTTTCTGGCCCGAGTGGCGCCGGTAAAGAAGTGATGGCACGATTTATTCATGATAATTCACCAAGAAGTAAACAGTCTTTTGTTGCTATCAATTGTGCAGCCATTCCAGAAAATATGTTGGAAGCAACTCTGTTTGGTTATGAAAAAGGCGCTTTTACCGGAGCCTATCAAAGCACGCCAGGAAAGTTTGAAAGAGCACAAGGCGGTACCTTGTTACTAGATGAAATATCTGAAATGGATTTGTCATTACAAGCCAAATTGTTGCGAGTCATTCAGGAAAAAGAGCTGGAAAGACTGGGAGGAAAACAAACTATTGATCTGGATGTTCGAATTATTGCCACTACCAACCGTAATCTTAAACAGGAAGTGGCAGAGAAAAATTTCAGAGAAGATCTCTATTACCGTTTGAATGTTTTCCCGCTTCAATGTCTGGCGCTTAGAGAGAGACCTCAGGATATTATTCCATTGGCAGAGACATTGTTAGATAAATACCGAAACCCGCAACGTCATAATGGCACCCATTTTTCCAAGGCCGCCAAGGCAAAACTGACGGGCTATAAATGGCCAGGAAATGTCAGAGAGCTGGATAATCTTGTTCAGAGAGTCGCTGTGCTGGCCAATCAACCTGAGATTGAGGCTGCTGATATTCAGTTTGAAGGTTTTCATGAACAGTGCCATGAAGATTTGGATGCGGATCAGGAAAATACCAATTTGTCTGGCAGTGTGCTTGGCAATGATATGCAACACCATGAATTCAAATTGATAGTTGAAGCTCTGGATAAACATCGTGGCAAGAAAAAAGATGTGGCAGAGGCTTTGGGGATCAGCCCAAGAACATTGAGATACAAACTGGCCAAAATGCGTGAATTTGGCTATAGCATATAGCAGGAGATAATGATGAAAACAGGATTGGACAATACACAACTACTGTCTCAGTTGAGTCGTATGAGAGAGTTGGCACAAGGCAGGGTTGGGGGAATTAATCCAGGTACTACCAATCCACTGGATGGTAATGCTTCAAAAGTTAATGGTGCTGAATTTGGCAATGTGTTGGGTAAGGCTATTGATACTGTCAATCAATATCAAAAAGCTTCTGCTGTGGCCGCCACTCAAATTGAGCAGGGTGATGGTGGCGTTAGTCTGGTAAAAGCCATGATTGCTTCACAAAAAGCAAATATTGCTTTTCAGGCAACTGTTCAGGTGAGAAACAAGGTCGTATCAGCCTATCAGGATATTATGAATATGCCAATTTAAACAAGTTATCAGTTTTACTCGATTCAATTTTATTAGCTGAAAGTTTTATGAGCTGAGCAAATCAGTTTGATATAAAGGAGATAATCAACAAGTGGCAAACTCAACAGAAATGGTCACAACGGAAGCAAAATCTGAAATTCTGCCAGGGATGACCAGTTTGGCGCCCTTAAAACAGATTGGGGTGCTATTGGCTATAGCGGCCAGTATTGCGCTAGGTGTTTACATTGCGCTTTGGTCAAAAGAGCCACCAATGAGACCGTTGGAAAACCTGACCTCTGAAACCAGTATGGATGTGATTAATTATCTTGAACAACAGCAGATCACTTACAAGGTAGATGCTGCCGGTCGCGTACTGGTGCCACAAAGTCAGTATAAAATGATACAGATTGGTTTGGGTGGGCAAGGTATAAATGTTCAGGATGGCAACAACGATTATTATCTGAATAAGGATTCAGGTTTTGGTGTTTCTCAAAGAATGGAACAGGCCAGATTGTTACGTAATCAGGAAATCCAGTTGACCAACACGCTCAAGCAGTTTAATGGTGTCAGGGCTGTGAAAGTGCATCTGGCCATTCCCAAAGAATCATCATTTATCAAAAATAAAAGAAAACCAAGCGCTTCAGTTTTACTAAACTTATATTCAAGAGGCAGTTTGTCTGACGATCAGGCTGCAGCCATG
>JAOUOC010000003.1 GCA_029880585.1 Gammaproteobacteria bacterium | reverse complement strand
CATTTGAGAAAGCCTCTGCCTCAGGTGAGTCATTCGATCTCGAAATGCAGCTAATTACCGCTAAAAAGAACTGTATCTGGGTTAGAGCCATTGGAAAAGGGATATTGATTGACGAAGAAGTGGTTAAAGTTTTGGGTACATTTCAGGATATAACAGAGCGAAAACTAGCCGAACAGGTTATTCAGGAAAGTCAGGAAAAACTGGAATTATTTATGAGTAATGCGCCAGTGGCTCTTGCGATGTTTGATACTGATATGCGATACATTGCTGTGAGTCGTCGTTGGATCGAATATTACAAAATTGGCAAACAGGAGATTATTGGTCGTTCCCATTTCGAAATTTTTCCAGAGACTCGCAAAGAATGGAAAGGGATTTTTCGTCGAGCACTAAATGGTGAGGTAATACGTAAGGAAGTTGATAAAATGGTTCGCCCTGAAGGGGAAGCGAATTGGTTGCGTTGGGAGATCCGCCCATGGTTTGATGCAAGTGATTGTGTGGGTGGCGCTGTCATGTTTACTGAAGACATTACCCCGCTCATGATGGCTGAGAATCAAATGCGTGTAACTGCTCGCATCTTTGATCAGTCTGGTGAAGCAATCATGGTAGCAGGGCCAGACGATGTGATTCAAACCGTAAATATGGCATTTTGCGATCTATTTGGATATCAGGCCGCTGAGTTGATAGGGCAGCCTGTTAGTATTTTGAATTCTGGACGACACAGTCGAGAGTTTTACCTTCAGATGAGGGAATCCCTTTCTGAACAGGGATTCTGGCAAGGTGAAATCTGGGATCGCCATAAGAATGGAGACATCCATCCGGCATGGTTGACCATTACACAGGTTGATGATGACCGAGGCCAGATTGCACATTACGTTGCCGTGTACTCTGATATCACTCAACTAAAAAGTTCACAACGTAAGGTGGAGTTTTTAGCGACCCATGACATTCTGACCCAATTGCCTAATCGAGCGTTGTTTCATGACCGCCTAATGCATGCGCTCGATCAAATGCGCCGTCGTAAATCTCGGCTTGCACTTATGTTTATTGATTTGGATAACTTCAAGACAATTAACGATACGCTGGGGCATGATATTGGTGATACTTTATTGCAGATGACAGCTGATCGTTTTCGAGTTGCAGTTCGGGATATTGACACTGTGGCACGAATGGGCGGAGACGAATTTACTGCCATAGTCTCGGATTGTACCACCACAACTGCAGATGAGGTGGCTTCAAGAATACAGCAAAGCTTGCTTAATCCATTTGACGTGAAAGGACATTCCCTGTTCATTACCGCCAGTGTAGGCGTTGCCTTTTATCCCGAGGATGGAGAAGATGCGGCAGGGCTAATCAAGTCTGCTGACACAGCAATGTATAGAGCCAAGGAACGAGGGCGCAATCGGGTTGAGTTCTTTATTCCAGATCTGCGCGACAAGTTAATTAAACGAACAAAATTGGAGAACGCTCTACGAAAAGCTCTAAAGGAAGAGCGATTACGATTAGTGTTTCAGCCTAAGGTAAAACTTACTGAGGGTTATCCGATGATTGGTGCTGAAGCTTTAATGCGTTGGCATGACCCTGAATTGGGCGAAGTGCCTCCTGATGAATTTATTCCAATTGCCGAGGCAAGTGGTCAAATTGTTGAAGGTGATCGTTTAGGCAGACGACTGTTGATTACTCAGATAGCAAAATGGCTCGCTCTGGGAATAAATGTGCCGACTATTGCGATTAATGTTTCACCTCGCTGTTTGCGAGAGGCTTCATTTGCTGAGGAATTAATTCATTTATTAGGTGAACACCATGTCTCAAGTCATTTGATACAGGTGGAAATTACCGAAGTTGCCCTACTTGAACATAGTGATGTGGTTGTTGCTAATCTTGAATTACTTGCACAAGCTGGAATTCGTGTGGCTGTAGATGATTTTGGCACGGGTTATTCGTCATTGAGTTATCTAAAACATTTACCGTTATCAGAACTAAAGATTGACAAAAGTTTTGTTGATGGACTTGGAAAGGAAAAGGAAGACGAAGCAATAGCAAAGGCAGTTTTGGCACTAACCGATGCACTGGATCTGGAAACTGTAGCTGAAGGTGTAGAAAGCGCAGAACAACTTGACTGGCTTGAGCGTGCAGGATGTAAATATTGTCAGGGATATTATTTTTCGCATCCACTCGAGGAGTCTGTATTTACTGATTTAATGGTAAAAGGTAGCGTAATAAAAAGTGTATGATTTTAAGGGAAGTGTCGGTAAAACAAAAAAGAGCCATAAGGCTCTTTTTCTTCATTTAGAATAAACTATCTAAAATCATTCATCCAGGAAACTACGTAATTGGTCTGAGCGAGTTGGATGACGTAATTTTCTTAAAGCTTTTGCTTCAATCTGACGAATACGCTCACGAGTAACATCAAACTGTTTTCCTACTTCTTCCAACGTATGATCAGTATTCATATCAATACCAAAACGCATTCTCAGAACTTTAGCTTCTCTGGCAGTTAAGCCGGACAATACCATTTTAGTGGCTTCTTTCAGGCTTTCTGAAGTCGCAGAATCAATCGGAGAATCCTGATTGGTATCTTCGATGAAATCACCCAAATATGAATCTTCATCATCACCAATAGGCGTTTCCATAGAAATTGGCTCTTTGGCAATTTTTAAAACTTTACGAATTTTGTCTTCAGGCATTTCCATTCTTTCAGCCAATTCTTCCGGCTGAGGCTCTCTGCCCATTTCCTGCAGCATTTGACGAGAAATACGATTCAGCTTGTTAATCGTTTCAATCATATGAACCGGAATACGAATGGTTCGTGCCTGATCAGCAATCGATCTGGTAATTGCCTGTCTGATCCACCAGGTGGCATAAGTCGAAAACTTGTAACCACGACGGTATTCAAATTTATCAACCGCTTTCATCAAACCGATATTACCTTCCTGAATCAGATCAAGGAATTGTAACCCGCGATTGGTATATTTTTTGGCGATAGAAATTACAAGTCTCAAGTTCGCTTCAACCATTTCTTTCTTGGCCAAACGAGCTTTGGCTTCACCGATCGACATTTTGCGATTGGTTTCTTTAATTTCCAGAATAGTCAGGCTGCTTTCCTGCTCTACTTTCGCAATTTTGGTTTGCGCACGAATAATATCTTCTGCCACTTCTTCCAAACGATCTCTAAAGTCAGATTCTTCAGATAAAAAGGTATCTATCCACTTGGTATTGACCTCATTTTTTGGAAAACTTTTAATAAAAAGTTTACGAGGCATTTTGGCGGTTTCAGTTGCCAAACGCATGATCAGTCTTTCCTGCGTTTTAATCGTCGCCATACGCTTACGCATTCTTTCACAAAGACTGTCAAACATTTTTGGTAAAAGTCTTAATTGAAGGAAATGCTCTTTCATTTCTTCAATTTTTTGAATCGCATTTTTATGGTTGCGGCCATACTTACCTATTGCGGAAATTGCCTTTTCATGACATTTACGCAAGCTAGAGAAAATTTCAGCTGCCATTTCAGGATCGGGGCCAGTAGCGGCGGCATCATCATCGGCATCATCAAAATCATCAGATTCCACATCAGAATCTTCATCTTCAAGCTCTTCTGCTGGCAGTTCAGAACCAACGTGAGCTGCAGCAGAAGCTGCTTCTTCTTCATTTGAGGCAAAACCGGTAATAATATCGGTCAACCTGATTTCATCTGCCTGATAGCGATCATACTCATCTAACAAACGAGAAACAGTCTCAGGGTATTCGGCAATGGAATCCAGTACCTGCTTGATACCTTCTTCAATTCTTTTGGCAATATCAATTTCGCCTTCACGGGTTAATAGCTCAACCGTCCCCATTTCACGCATGTACATACGAACAGGATCGGTTGTACGACCAAAGTCGCTATCAACGTTCGCGAGTGCAGCCGCAGCTTCTTCAGCTGCCTCATCATCAGTCGCTGAATTATCACTCATTAATAAGGCATCAGCTTCCGGTGCAGTTTCAAAAACCTGAACGCCCATATCATTGATGATGGCAATAATGTCTTCGATTTGCTCAGGATCAACAATATCAGGTGGTAAATGATCATTAACTTCTGAATAAGTCAAAAAGCCTTGCTCTTTACCACGAGTGATAAGCAATTTTAATTGTGATTGTTGTGACGCTGGCGCAGGATTTTGCTCTTGCGGCGGTGATTTGTCTGCCATGTAGTCTAACCTTTTAGAAGAACTCAATCAGATATGAAATGTTTAATACCAAGCTATCGGCCGAAATTCGATTTTCTTGAATCAAACCATACACAAACGGGCGATTATACACGTTACAAAGCCTAATAAGCAAGATAACTGTGGTTCAAATTAAGTGGTTTGACAAGTAAAAAAAACAATTAGTTCTCAATTTTTTGAGGGAGAGAGATTACTCTGATAGATTCGTCATGCTGACTTGCAATTGCTTGAGTTGCAACTTTTCCTCTTCGGACAGATAACCCAGACGTGATTTTTCTATTAATCTGTCCCATTGTTCAATAATTTGCAATTTTTTAAGGCGCGAAAATATCTCGGTTAATTCCTTGGTAACACCTTGTTCTTCCGTGTGTAAATCCATATTTGCCAGTTTGAGAATGCCTTTTTCTTCTTCCTTGTCACGCCAGTTTTCAACCAAAATAGCAGTAGTTAATTTCTCGTTGTTGGTTATCAACTTTATTAATTGATTTAGGATGTTGGCTGCCGCTTCTTCAAGATTTTCAAGCCATTCATAATCGCCATCTGGTAGCGATTGAGGATATTGAAGCAGTAATGCAATAGTGCGCCTGAATAGATGTTTGTTGGCAGAATCAGGTCTGGCAGAAGGTTTTTGTTCAGCAGCAGGTGGCTGTATTTCAGTTGTATTTTTTTGATGTATGGGAGAAGCTTCATCGACAAACTTGTCCAGTTGTTGAAGTGGAAGGCTGGAAAGCTCTGATAGTCTTTGTTTAAAGCGCATTAATAAAATCTGATCAGTAATTGCTTGCAGATAAGGTTTTGCCAGGTGCACCAGTTTGGCAGGGCCTTCAAAGGTATTCATATCAACTTGACCGGTTAAATAATCAATCAGATAATCAAACAAGGTAACGGAATTTTCAACCTGATGATTAAATTCATCCTTGCCATGATTTCTGACCATCGTGTCAGGATCTTCTCCTTCAGGTAAAAACATCAGTCTGACTTCACGGGTTTCTTTCAATAGAGGTAAAGCCTGATTTAATGCTTTCAAGGCTGCAGCCCGACCAGCTTTATCACCATCAAAACAAAAAACAATGGTGGGACACATTCTAAACAGGGTTTGAATATGTTCCTCGGTGGTTGCGGTTCCAAGAGTGGCTACGCAGTTGTAGATGCCGTACTGCGCCAAAGAAACCACATCCATATAACCCTCAACCACTATGATCTGATTGATATCTCTTAATTGCCTACGCATTTCGTAGATGCCGTAAAGGGCATTACTTTTGTGAAAAAGTGGTGTTTCCGGCGAATTCAGATATTTGGGTTCACCCTGATCAATAATTCTGCCGCCGAACCCAATGACTTGACCGCGTCTGTTTCTGATGGGAAACATAATGCGTTCACGAAAACGATCATAAGTTTTACCATTATCGTTTTTGATCATCATGCCAGTGGTGATCAAATCTTTTTGAAATTTTTCCTGTTCCTTTGAAAGCGTAAGTAAATTTTGCCATCCGGCTGGTGCGTAGCCAATACCGTATTGCTTGGCAATTTCACCGGTTAAGCCTCTGTTTTTAAGGTAATTGACGGCTGTTTTACCTTCAGGGTGCTGTTTTAATTGTTGTTGATAATATTGAGAAACTTTTTGCATGACCTCAAACAGATTCTGGTCAAACTGGTTTGTTTGTGCAAGAGCATCTCTTGGAACAGGTAATCCAATACTGGCAGCAAGATCTTCAATGGCAGCAACAAATTCCTGCCCCTCATACTCCATTAAAAAGCTGATTGCATTGCCACTGGCGCCACAACCAAAGCAGTAATAAAACTGTTTATCGGGATTGACGGAAAATGAGGGTGTTTTTTCGTTATGAAATGGACAGCGAGCCTGATAGTTTCTTCCCGCTTTTTTCAGGTTGACACGTTTTTCAATGACATTAACCAAATCGACTCTGGCGAGTAATTCATGGATAAAGCTTTGTGGTATCATGCCTGCCATAGTCTGGATCGTGCTCAACCTGTAATTAGAGAATTGATTTGAATTTTTTTATTAGAAGATATGTATCGCCTAAATGATATCTATTTTGCCTAAATGTGAAGGCAATGTGAATGATCAACAGGAAGAAATTTAAATAAACTTGTCAAATGATGGTAAAGCAGGGTGACAAATGGCAATTTAGCCATTGAGTCTGGATTTAACCAAACCACTAACAGCACCCATGTCGGCACGACCTTGCATTTCCGGTTTAAGAATTGCCATGATTTTTCCCATGTCACGCATTGATTCTGCACCAGATTCTGCAATTGCCGCAGCTATCATCTGGTCGATTTCGTCATCTGATAATGCTTGAGGCATAAAGGTTTGCAGCACTTCAATTTCATTTTGCTCAACTTCTGCCAGATCATCACGGCCAGCATCTTTGTATTGAGAGAACGAATCACGTCTTTGTTTGATCATTTTGTCCAGAATGGCCAAAACATCGGTGTCAGTTAATTCAATGCGTTGATCAACTTCAACCTGTTTGACTTGTGCCAACAGTAAACGAATGGTAGACAAACGCATTTTATCTTTTGCCTTCATGGCATCTTTCATGCTTTGTTTGATTTCATCTAACAGTGCTGACATTTTCATGACCTGAATCGTTATTGCGTGTGGTTTATTCTTTTTTGAGGAAAGAAGATTTTCCATCAAAAGCTGTCTCATTGACAGTCTTGTTTATTTATAAACAAATACAGCTGGTTTCCAACTGAAATTCGATATCAGTCGAACTTCAGTCAGAACATCAGCAATCAATTAATACATACGTCTACGTTGTAATTGATCGCGAGAAGATTTTTTCAATGAACGTTTTACAGCTGCTGCTTTTTTGCGTTTGCGAATTGAAGTCGGCTTTTCATAGTGTTCGCGTCGTCTGACTTCAGACAGAATACCTGCCTTTTCGCATGCTCGCTTGAAGCGGCGAAGTGCAACATCAAATGGTTCATTTTCTTTCAATTTAACTGCTGGCATCTATATTTTCCTGCGTTTAAAAATTTGGCTAACAAAAGTTAGTCCATGAACAAAAATTCGTCAATATCAACAAGGGCGCAGATTCTACTGCTTTTTTACAAAGATTGCAAAGCATTCGGCGCATTTTACAAGCTTTTTTATGAAAAAAATCAGTTAAATCTTGTACAGGTGTTCATAGTTGTTTGGCAAATTGATGATCGGCAGGTATGATCGCATCAGTTTTTACTTAAATTTACTAATTATGTCCGAGAAAAATAACAGTCCAATTCGAATATTAGGGATTGAAACTTCCTGTGATGAAACTGGTGTGGCCATTTATGATGAACACTCAGGAATTGTCGGGCATCAGCTCTATTCCCAGGTCAAGTTGCATCAAACCTACGGTGGCGTTGTGCCTGAGTTGGCTTCCAGAGATCATGTACGCAAAATTCTGCCATTAATAGAGGCTACTTTAAATCAGGCCAATATGACAAAATCTGACATTAGTGCTATTGCCTATACTCAGGGGCCTGGCTTAATTGGTGCTTTATTGGTTGGTGCAACAGTCGCCAAAAGTCTGGCTTTTGCCTGGCAAGTTCCAGCCATTGGTATTCATCATCTTGAAGGCCATTTGCTAGCGCCTTTACTGGAAGATAAGTCTCCAAAATATCCTTTTCTGGCGTTGCTGGTTTCAGGTGGGCATTCCATGTTGGTCGATGTTAAAGGACTAGGCGATTACGACATTATCGGAGAATCAATTGACGATGCGGCAGGAGAAGCTTTTGACAAAACTGCAAAGTTACTGGAACTTGGATATCCTGGCGGCCCATTGTTAGCCAAACTGGCAGAAAAAGGTGAAGGAAATGAAATAAAATTTCCAAGACCCATGACGGATAGACCGGGACTGGATTTTAGCTTTAGTGGTTTGAAAACCTTTGCTGCCAATCGAATTTATGCTTCTGATGGCTCCGAACAATCCAAAGCCAATATTGCTGAGGCATTTCAGGAAGCGGTGATTGATACTCTGGCAATTAAGTGCAAGCGAGCATTAAAACAAACTGGTTACAGTCAATTAGTTGTTGCTGGTGGCGTCAGTGCAAATACTTATTTGCGAGAGCAATTGGCTTTGTTGATGGAAAAACTCAATGGAGAGGTTTTTTATCCCCGTC
The DNA here is from genome assembly GCA_029880585.1 of Gammaproteobacteria bacterium. Lineage (GTDB taxonomy): Bacteria > Pseudomonadota > Gammaproteobacteria > Enterobacterales > Kangiellaceae > Aliikangiella. The sequence continues at coordinate 35,422 of JAOUOC010000003.1, read as the reverse complement.
TTGAATATTGTACCGATAACGGTGCGATGATTGCCTATGCCGGTTTTTGTCAATTCAAATTATTAGACAGGCAAGATGTAAGCCATCAGATTGAAGTGCGACCTCGCTGGCCTTTGTCAAATGGCTAAAAACATTCAATCAGGATCTGATTAAGCCTTATGTCCGACAATCGGTTCGGTGCCTTTGGCAATATTGATGATATTGCTACGATGTCTCAACATGACAACCAATGATAATGCCATAAATGGAAGGAAACACAGGTTTGCGAAGTGATAAACAAAAGGCGGCACTACCAGTGCGGTTGTCATTGATGCTACTGATGAGCGTTTCGAGATAAAAAGTACAATCAACCAAACGCCTAATGCCAGAAAGAAAAATCGAGGCAATGAAAGTGCAATCACTGCCATCATGCTGGCAACACCTTTACCACCCTTGAAATTAAAATAAACCGGAAAGCAATGTCCGAGCATGGCAAAAACACCTATCCATGCCAATTGATTAGGTTCATAGTCGATAAAAATAGCGATTAAAATCGGCAACGCAGTTTTAAACATATCGCCAAGTAAAGTCGCAATGGCAGCTCTTTTGCCACCAATCCTTAATACGTTTGTTGCACCTGGATTATGTGAGCCCACAATGCGAGGGTCGGGTAGTGTGAAAATTCGGCATACGATGACAGCCGTTGAAATAGACCCCGTGAGATATGCAAAAATTAATAATGCGAAGTAAGCTAAGTCCATAATTAATCGCAGTTATCATTAAACCTGTGTACAATATTTATCGCAACATTGTAAAGCATTCAGCCGTTAATTAAAATCGGCAACTTGTAACCATTTAATTTTACTAAAAGTACAGAATACTATGGATATTGTTTTTATTAAAGAGCTGGAAGTCAGAACGATTATTGGCGTTTTTGATTGGGAAAGGGAAATCAAACAGAAACTGGTTTTTGATATTGAATTGGGGGCTGATATAGCCAAAGCAGCCAAAACTGATCAGCTTGAAGATACATTGGATTACAAGGCAATTTCGCATGCCGTACATGATATGGTTGAGGCAAGTGCCTATCAGTTAGTTGAAACGGTTGCGGAAAAAGTTGCTGAAATGATCCTGCAGGATTTCCCGGTTAAGTGGGTATCCATAACATTAAATAAACCTGGTGCTGTGAGTGTATCAAAAAGCGTGGGTGTGAAAATTGAGCGGGGCGTCAAACATTGATCGTCTATCTGGGTCTGGGCAGCAATATTGATGCTGAAAAAAATATTAATCAATGTCATGCAGCACTGAGGACTACCTTTGATAAAGTTCGCTTTTCACCTGTCTATAAAAGTAAGGCTGTAGGGTTTGATGGTGATGATTTTTTAAACTCTGTTGCTGAAATACGCACTGATCTTGAACTGAAAGACTTGATTGAAAAACTAAAAAATCTGGAAAATGAATTGGGTAGAGTAAGAGCAGGTGAGAAGTTTTCATCCAGGCACATTGATATTGATATATTGCTTTATGGCGACCAGGCTTATCAGCAGCCTATCGTTTTACCGCGAGAAGAAATTTATCATCAGGCCTATGTTCTTAAGCCTTTGGCCGATCTGGCTGGGGATATGAAAGACCCGGTTCATATGAAAACCTACCAGCAGTTATGGCAGGATTTTGACCAGAAAAAACAACCAATAGAGGTTGCAAGTTCTAAGAGCTAAGCTTTGTCAGAAACTAGAAACTAGAAACTAGAAACTAGAAACTAGGTGTTACAAATACCACCTTCTTCCCCCATCCACTTTAATAACACTTCCCGTCGTATAGCTGGCATCTAGCGTCAGATAAATTACCGTAGCAGCAATATCTTCAGGTTCTCCCAGGCGTTTTAAAGCTGTATTTTCCAGTATTTGTTGGCGAGCTTTTTCTTGGTCACTAGTAGTTTCATTATCTGGCCACAGAATTGCGCCAGGTGAAACACCATTGATCCTGACTTCTGGTGCCAGTTCATAGGCTAATTGAAAAGTAGCGGCTTCAAGTGCGGATTTTGCGGCCACATATGCCGTATGATTTTTAAGACCACTTTGGGCATAGATATCAATTAAATTTACGACTGAACCATTGGATTGTTTTAAATAAGATAAAGCCTGTTTTATCAATGAAATCGGTGCCAGCGCATTGGTTTGTATAATACTCAAAAGTTCATTTTCAGACATTGATTCAAAGGGCGTTGGATAAAAAATGGAGGCATTGTTGACCACATGATCCAGCCGTCCAAAGTGGTTTATAGTCGATTCAATAATTGTTTTGCTCGCATATGGTCGTGATAAATTAGCTTGTACAAGATGGCAACTACCAGCTCTGATTTGATTAAAATGGTGAGCAAGACTTTCAGCTGCTTCTCCAGATTGGCGATAATGCAACATCAAATTACAGTCACGAGCAAAAAAAGCTTCAGCCATAGCTTTGCCCAATCGCAGGGCTGCACCGGTGATCAATACCGTTGGGCGTTGCGAGTTGGTCGATTGTGTTTTCATTGCGTTTTTGGTTTTCGATGATGTTTTGCAATCAGCTTATCGAGTTGATTGGCAAATTGTTGTCGATTGTTTTGGTTAAGAGAAGGTGTTGAGCCGGTATCAATGCCTGAAGCGCGGAGTGTATCCATAAAATCTCTCATATTGAGTCGGGATTTGATATTTTCCTTGCTATACAATTCACCTCTTGGATTCAGAGCAATACCATTGTTATCAATCACTTCATCCGCCAAAGGGATATCACCGGTAATGATCAGATCACCACCCTGCATACGTTTTACAATTTCGTTATCGGCCACATCAAATCCTTTTTCGACCATTAAATGCTTGATAAAGGGTGATTTTTGTACATTGATAGCGTGATTGGAAACAAAGGTCACCAAAATTTCTTCTCGTCTTGCGGCACGAAAAAGAATTTCTTTTATCACAACAGGACAAGCGTCGGCATCGACCCAAATTTGCATAAATTTTCCATATGTTTTTGTTTGGTTTCCCATTATAAGGAACAAAAAAATAAAATTCAGTAGTAGCATGAAGTTTGATAGCGTTAATTTCTCTTGAAAATTTATTTCAGGAAAAATCAATTGAAGATTAATTAAGAAAAATTCTATACAATGTGCTTGCTGAACCACTTAGGATAGTTTCATGTTTTATAGACAAAAAGTACTTTTAGCACTCCTAGAAGAATTTGGAGGAAGTTTGAAAAGTACAGATTTTCAAAAATACTTATTTCTTTACACGACTATTTGTGAAAAAGAAAAAAGCTATGAGTTTATTCCATTTAAGTTTGGTTGTTTTTCGTTTCAATCTTATGCCGATAAGAACAAATTGATTGAATCAGGTATTTTGATGGATGCAGACGATTGGACAATAAGAGAAAGAGCATTTTCTTTTAGAAAGCAATTAAAAAATGGAGCAGAAAAAAAATTAAAATTATTTAAACAGAAATTTGAGCATCTGAAGGGCAAAGAATTAATTAGGTATGTATATGAAAAATACCCTTATTATGCGATTAAGAGTGTAATAGCCCACGAGGTGCTAGATGAGAATGGACTTGCAAGAATAAGAAATCAAGTTGAAAGCCAAGAAGATAAGCTGTTTGCTACTATAGGCTATGAAGGTATATCTTTGGAGGCGTATATCAACAAGCTAATTAAAAATAATATAAAGCTATTGATTGATGTAAGAAAAAATCCGATTAGTAGAAAGTATGGATTTTCTAAAAAAACTTTGAAAGATGTACTTTTTAAAGTAGGGATTGATTATTACCATTTACCAGAGTTGGGTATAGTAACTGAAAAAAGACAAAGTTTAAAAACAATCCAAGATTATGAAAGATTATTTGATGATTATGAAAAGTACACGCTAAACAAGAGTGAAAAAGAGCTTTTAAGTCTTTGTGAGTTCTACAACAAAAAGAAAAGAATTGCGCTTACCTGTTTTGAGGAAAGTCATACCATGTGTCACAGAGGTAGAATTGCTGTGCGGATGAAAACAATAGATGAAGACATAAAAATATCACACTTATAAAAATGGTTTGAATAAGGATGTTAACAGAAAAAGTTCTAATCACAGTTAAAACGTATCCAGTTTTGTCAGAAACATATGATGAGTTAGTATGTACTGCTGGCTTGAGAGAAGATGGTTCATGGATAAGGTTATACCCGATTCAATTCAGACAAATTGAAGATTATGAGAAAAAATATAAAAAGTGGGAATGGATTGAGATTGAGGTAGAGAAAAATAAATCAGATCATAGAGTAGAAAGCTTTAGACCAATAAAACAAGATTCAATCAAAGTATTGAAAAGAATCGGAACAGAGCAAGGATGGTATGAAAGAAAAAAGCTTATTTTAGAAAATAGCACCATATATAGAGATTTGAGCGAATTGATACAGAAAAACAAAGAAGGTTTGCTCTCCTTGGCAACATTCAGTCCTGTAAAAATATTAGATTTAGTTGTTGAAGAAATTGAAAGGGAATGGGATAAATCAAAAATAGAATTATTGAAAGCGAAGTTATTGCAAGGAGACCTTTTCAACAAAGAAAAGAAGCCTTTTAAAATAGTTGATAAATTACCATATAAGTTTTCGTATAAGATTGAAGATGTAAACGGAAAAGAATCAAAAATGATGATTGAGGATTGGGAATTAGGAGCTTTGTATTGGAAAAGTTACAATAAATACAAAGATGAACAAATTGCTATTGAGAAAGTTAAAGAAAAATATCTAACCAATTTCCTTGCAAAAAATGATATTTACTTGTTCCTTGGCACAACTAAGCTTTGGGATAAAAGAGCTCCGAATCCTTTTGTAATCATTGGAGTGTTTTATCCTCCAAAAGAATATCAAAAATCATTGTTTTGAAGAAATATAAGCGTATTTTTAATTAGAAATTAAATGACCAATCAAAATCAATTAAAACTATCCCCGCAAGCAGAGGCCATTCAGCAAAAACTGGTACAGTTAATTCAAGAGAAAATCAGAAACAGCGATACAAAAGAAATCGGTTTTGATGACTTTGTGAATATGGCTTTGTATGAACCGCAGTTAGGTTATTATCAAAATAATCTGCGAACTTTTGGTGAACAGGGTGATTTTATTACCGCGCCTGAAATGGGAAATTTGTTCGCCCATGGGATTGCTAAATCAATTAAAGATGCTTTGTCTGAAGCTGGAATGAGTATTCTTGAAATTGGTGCGGGCAGTGGTCAGTTGGCGACTGATTTATTGTTAACCTTTAATAATGAAAATCTGAAATACTTAATATTAGAGCCCAGTGCAACACTTCAGAGTCTACAAAATGAAACTATAAAAACTCAGGCAGACAAATTTTACCAACAGGTAACCTGGCTGAATAATTTACCTGAAAATTTTGAAGGTATTATTATTGCCAACGAGGTGATGGACGCCATTCCTTGCCAGATGATTCAGAAACAGGAAGACAAGCAGGACGGTTGGCATTATCTAAATGTCGGTCTGGATGAGGGTGGTGGTTTTGTCTGGCAAGCAGGTGAAGCTGTCGAATTATCATCACTGCCCGCGGCTTTACAATCAGAAGACTATCCTGCAGATTACATGACTGAACTTCGACCGTGGCTATCTGGCTGGATCAAGGGGCTGTCAAAATGTTTGAAAAAAGGTGCCGTTTTGTTATTCGATTATGGTTACGGACAAAGTGAGTATTATCATTCTCAAAGACTAAAAGGAACATTGCAGTGTTTTAGTCGACATACAAAAAATGACAATCCTTTCCAGCTGGTTGGATTGCAAGATATTACAGCCCATGTGGATTTTACACAAGTGATTGAGACGGCGCATAATGAAGGATTTGATATTGAGGGATATACCACTCAGGCAGGATTTTTAATTGAAAATGGTATTCTGGATCAGCAAGCGGCCGTTGATGAAAAACAGCAATATATGATGAGTCAACAGATCCAGAAATTAACCACTCAAGGTCAGATGGGAGAGATCATCAAAGTTATCGGGTTGAGTAAACAAATGACAGCGGATTTAAAAGGCTTTGATTTGCAATGTCAGTTGCATCGTTTATAGGACGGTTTGCAATGTTCGCCAAATCCAAAAATTAAGCAGAATTTATCGAATGTTTATCGGTCGTATGATAAGCTAACCATCCTTTTGCAAGGGTATCAAATAGAATAGTTTTATCGACAGAATCAGGAATTCAATATGTCAATTAATCGTATTTTGGGAATGATTTTTCTCGCGGTTTTCACCACGCCAGCTTTGGCAGCGCCAATGGATAGTTGGGTTGGTTATGTTTTGTTGATGATTGCTATTTCTCTTACAGTGGGAATTTATTTAAGCCGTAGAAATGAAAAAGCTGATAGTCGATTAAGCAAGATATTGTTAGCCGGACTTTATTTCTGGATCACTACCTTTGCACAGCTGATTTTGTTTGCCATTTATTATCATTTTACCCAATAAAAAAGAGAATAACTTATGAGTTGGTTTGAAGCCATAATACTGGCCATCATTCAGGGCTTAACTGAATTTTTACCCATTTCCAGTTCTGCACATTTAATTCTGCCTTCACAGTTACTTGGCTGGACGGAGCAAGGTTTGGCCTTTGATGTAGCGGTTCATGTCGGCTCTCTGGCAGCAGTTTTATATTATTTCAGAAATGAAGTGAAAGCGATGATTGTTGCCTGGTTTGCATGGGTGCTTAAAGGTGAAAAAAGTGATGATGGCCGTCTGGCATGGGCGGTAATCTGGGGAACTATTCCTGTCGGATTGGTTGGTTTTGCCTTTAATTATTTTAAAATTGTGGATGATTATTTAAGAAGCACTCAGGTGATTGCGGCAACCACTATTATTTTCGCACTGGTTTTGTGGTGGGCGGATAGTTACGCCAAACAACAAAGAAATGAAAACCAGCTCAAAGTTAAAGATATCCTGTTTATTGGTTTTGCCCAAGCGATGGCTTTGGTTCCTGGTACGTCTCGTTCGGGTATTACCATGACGGCTGGTTTGATATTAGGTTTAACCAGAACTGCCGCCGCACGTTTCTCATTTCTTTTGTCCATTCCTGCGATCCTGTTGCCCGGTGGATTAAAGACGCTGGAACTGGCAACCAGCACGCAAGCTGTCCCCTGGGATTTTCTGATTGTTGGCGCATTGGTTTCGGGAATTGCCGCATTAACTTGTATTCATTTCTTTTTGATTTTGTTGGAAAGAGTCGGGTTTAAGCCATTTATATACTATCGTTTGTTATTGGGTGCTGCGTTAATTGGCGTGATGGTAATATAGTCTTTATTGATATTTGATAAGGCTCAAGAATGAAGATTGTTATTTTGGCAAATGCAGATTTAGCGGCATGGTATGCCCTCAAGTTACTGTTGCCTAATTTGTCTGAACATCAGTGTTCTCTTTTTTTATCCCATCGGGTAGGTTCAAGCAAGCCCAAACCGGAGCCGATCGAAAAGCTGTCGGTATTTGAAAAAAATTGTCTGAATAGCCTGATATTAGAAGGGCATTCTCATCCCTTTGAACAATATAATGCTTATTTGACACAGCCTTTCCAATTTCTTGAAAAAATTAATCATCCGCAAATTTGTTCAGAATTAAAGAGCTTGGAACCGGATTTATTTATTTCCATTCGCTTCGGTCTGATTTTGAAAGATGAGGTGATCGCTATTCCCAAAAAAGGTGTGATCAATCTTCATTCTGGTAAATTGCCAGAGTATCAAGGGGTGATGGCCACTTTTTATGCTTTACTTAACGGTGATAAGCAATTATCAACAACCCTTCATTATATTTCTGATAGCAAAATTGATACAGGGGATGTTTTGGCAACTTCATGTCTGTCGGTAGATGAGCATAAATCCTACTTGTGGCATGTGCTGAATTTATATCCCGATGGCTGCAAAAATATTCTTAATGCAGTCGGTCAATTGACTCGGGAAGATGTGCAAAAAGCGACTCATCAGGAAGGGCAATCAAAATATTATTCTTATCCTGATGAGAATTTGATTGATGATTTCTATAATAAAGGACTTAAATTATTCGAAACAAATGAAGATCTGAATTTTTTAACCAAACAGCCATAAATAAACGCTTTTTGTCAGTATCCGCTTTTGTCTTCTTTTATTTTTTATTACATTATTTCGAATTATAATTGCAAAATATGATAGGGACATTTTATTAGTTCTCATGAATATTCGCCGTGCTACAACCAAAGATATAGCTGATATTTCAGCTCTGATGACACGATCTGCCAAGGAGTTCATTATCAATGAATTTTCAGCGGAAGGTCGTAAGGTATTTTTGAATCTGATAAGAAAGAATGTGATCAGGGATTACATGGAAACCGGTTTTGTCTACCACGTGGCTGAAATTGATGATCGAATTGTCGGTGTAATTGGGATGAAAAATAATAATCATTTGTACCATCTTTTTGTGGATTCCCTTCATCATGGCAGAGGTATAGCAGGCTCTCTTTGGCAGTATGTGATGAAAAAAATTGTCGAAAAACAGGATGTTAAAGAATTTATTGTCAATTCATCAAATTACGCTATCGGGATGTATGAGGCATTTGGATTTGTACAAACCGAGCCTATGCAGGAAAAAAACGGGGTTTTGTATAATCCGATGGTGTTGAGGCTTGCTGAGAAAAATACTTAGCCTGGTAAGTCCGCATCAGGAATAGAAATTGAGTATGACCGATTCAAATATCTAAAGGTTACATTTTTACCATCTTGAAAGGACTCCTTGTGTATTACTTTTCCATCAGATGATAGTGCAATAAAAACATTGTGAGGATTTATGTCTTCCACAAGATTGTACTGTAGCCAGTAAATCTTTTTATCTTCTGTGATACCGCAATTTCTAAGATAGCCATGATGCTTATAGGAGAATACCTGATTCCCTTTCAAATCAAAGGCTAAAGCTTCCTCTGTAGCCAATATAGAATTTGATTCACAGCTAAATAATTGATTGTTTTCTTCCGAAACTATTATTTCTCCTATCAGACTGGGAAATTCAATTTTACGAGTTCTGGTTTTGTCCAAAATACTTACCTTGTAGGCCAAAACATCGGATTGTTCTTCACCTTCCATAGTAACAATCAACCAGCTATCCAGTTTGTGCAAAAAGATTTCTTTTGCATTTATATTGGTGGAAATTAAAATAATCCAAAAATAGATAATAATTTTCATATAACCCCTTTTTTTTGTATAGCTATACGTATGAAGGTGATAATGTAGCAAACTCATTAGACAGTATATTTAATTATGGATTCCCGTTTGCACGGGAATGACGCCAATAAGAATCTTCTATTTCAGGCTGTTATACAGTTCCTCAAGATTCACTCTATCTTTGTAACCTTCATAAAAGTATTTATAGGTTAAAACCCCTTCTGGATTGATGAGCATGATGCCAGGAAACGGAATACCATAACCTTTTGAGCCAGGTTTTTGCTCGGTATTTAAAATGTTGTAACTGATAATAGTTTTGCTTTGCGGATCTGATAATAAAGGAAAAGCAATGTTTTGAGCATCAGAAAAAGTTTTTAAAATGTCTGTCGAGTCGTAGGATATACCAGCAAACTTGTAGCCAATGTCATTAAACTTTTGGTTCCAGCCATTAATTTCAATCAAATGCTTTTTGCAGAATGAACACCAGTCAGCAGATCGGTAAAAAACCAGAATAGCGCCTTTATCACCACTAATATCTGCCAGCGTTGCAGGATTGCCATCAATCATATAGGTTTGAATTTCAGGTGTTTTTTGATTCAGTGGAAGACCTGTTTCTTTTTCAACCAGTTTTTCTGCTGAAATTGACAGTGGCATCATTGCGGCTAAAAAGAATAAAAGTGATTTTAATTTCATGATTTCCTCTTGATTTAAGTTATATGATTATTATTTGACGAAAAAGAGCTGGCAATGTTACAGGAAAAAATACGGTTTGGCACTTGGAAATGGGGGAACAGGATTTTTTGGATAATCTGGGGAAATAAAAAAGCTCACAAGTTTTATGCTTATCAAGCAATGTTGAAACAGCCTTGTGAGCTTTACAATAATGTAAAATTACTGTTGTGAATCGTCAGTTGTTTCTTCTGCAGCTGGTTCAGCAGCAGGAGTTTCCTCAGCAGGTGCTTCTGGAGCTTCAGGCGCTTCTGCAACAGCAGAACAGCTCCAACCCCAATTTTCCTGTTTGGCTACAAACTCGGCAGCTTTTTCTTCACAATACCCTTCAGTATTTTTGGCTTCCCACAAAACCTGAGAACTGCCAGCTTTGGTATAGTGAACTTCGCAAGGAACATTGCCACCGCTTGGGTAAACGATTTCAATTTTTCTTTCCTGATCGCCGTGCGTACAGATAGTTTGAGATGCCATTGCGCCGAAACTAAAAAATGATAAAAATAGAACTAGATATTTCATTGATGCTCTCCATAGTAAATTATCGTTATACTGCTATAACATTATATGATTTTCTTATATAGTAAAAAGCGAAGTAATCTACAAATTAACGGAATTTGAAAAATTATCTCTTTGCGAGTTATTTGTTGGTGAGTTGTTTAACCAGATTAACGCGTTGACGATGTAGTTCTTCGCCCAGTTGACTGCCATTAAATCCCTGAGCAATCAAATCCTGTACATCAAGGCTTTGACAAGCGTGATACGCCTGCTTGATTATCGTTGCCTGAGGATAAGGGCGGTTTTCAAATCCTGTTCGTCCCTTAAAATCAGCTTCACAAACCTGAACAAACTTTTCTAACATAGCCGGATTATGAAACGCTCGAGTTGCCTCAAGCACTTTTACAATTGTGTTTGCCCTGAGCTCTTCAATGCGGTGTAAATGTAGGTGGTATTCACTGCACAAGGTTGCCAGTTTTTCATAATGACGTGGTGTTGTTAGTCGTTTGCAGAGTTTGACAATGATCGGAATGCCGCGTTTCTCGTGTCCCGGATGACTTGGCAGAATGTGAGCCGGTGTTGCGCCTTTGCCCAAATCATGACAAAGAGCCGCAAAACGGGTAACCGGATCATCTGTTATCTTTGCGGCCTGCTCCAAAACCATCATGGTATGAATACCGGTATCAATTTCCGGGTGCCAGCGAGGTGGGTTGGGAACTCCCCACAAACAATCAATTTCTTCAAACCAGTATTTTAAAGCATTGCATTGCCTCAGTACCTCAAAGTAAATTTGAGGAGATTTTTCTGTTAAGGCTTTTTCGGTTTCAAGCCAGACACGTTCGGCTGGTAAGGTTTTTAGCTCTCCGGAATCTACCAGAGATTTCATTAGTGAAAGCGTTTCTTTTGCTATGGAAAATCCCAGATGATGATATCTGGCAGCAAAACGGGCAACTCTTAAAACCCTTAATGGATCTTCTGCAAAGCTGGGAGAGATGTGACGAAGAACTTTCTTTTTTAAATCATTCAATCCATTGCATGGGTCAATCAGATTTTCCTTATTATCTAATGCCATAGCATTAATGGTCAGATCACGGCGGGCAAGATCTTCTTCCAGAGTAACTTCCTTGCCTGTATAAATATCAAAGCCGTAATAGCCTTGCCCCGATTTCTTTTCAGTTCGAGCCAGCGCGTATTCTTCATGAGTTTCAGGGTGCAGGAAAACAGGAAAACCCTTACCAACCTGTTTATAACCTTGAGAGAGTAAGTCATCAGCTGATGAGCCAACTACAACCCAGTCTTTTTCTCTGACCGGATATTCCAGATATTTGTCTCTTACAGCTCCGCCGACTAGATAAATTTGCATACTGCTACACTTTGATCTTTGATCGTTACATCATACATTGATCGACTTGCTATCAAACCGATTTTCTCATCAACTCAAGACTGAAAGGAAAGGCATAATTCAGTCCATTATTGGCTTTTATCATCGCTATGATAATACAGCCAATATTAAAAGCAATTAAACCCATGATAAAAGGTATGCCAATGGAGACAAATGTTAGTAAAACAGCAATAAACAATGACAATGTAATGGTTATCTGAAAGTCAATAATTGCCCTGCCATGTCTATCAATAAATGCTGATTGGTTGTTAAATATTTTCCAAAGCAAAAAAGGAAAGAGTATATTGCACAAAGGCAAGATTAATCCGACAAGTGCCAAAGCTTGACACAATAGTGTTATTTTTATTTCTCTTTGACTTACACTACTTGTCTGACTCATGGTATTCTTTGCTTGTCTTTTGAGTGCACTATAATTGCATGTTGAAAAATATTAGGGAAAGAATCATACCTTAATCAGTTGTCTTTTTGCTATGTTAATTTCCGGATTACCTGATTCGAAGAAGGTAAACAAGGAACTTTAAATTAGCGGATGAGTCATTAAGGTATTTATTAAACAGACAAAGAGCTACAAAGCATCGATAACTATCATGTACCTGTCACACTTTGCATTAAAAGAAAAACCTTTTTCCATTTCGCCGGATCCGCGGTTTTTATTCCTGAGCCATCGCTACAAGGAAGCGCTGGGTCATTTGCTTTATGGTGTGCAGGAAGGTGGTGGATTTGTCCTGTTAACCGGTGAAGTCGGAACGGGCAAAACCACTGTTTGTAGAAGTTTGTTACAGCAATTGCCAGCCAATACCAAATTAGCCTTTGTGTTAAACCCCAAGTTGAACAGTCTGGAATTGCTTGCGACTATTTGCGATGAACTGAAAATCAGATATCCGGCCGCTACTTCCAGCCTAAAGGTTTTAACCGATAAATTAACGGCTTATTTATTGAAAGCCTATGAGAAAAATCTCAATGTAGTGGTGATGATTGATGAGGCTCAAAATCTTGATAGTGATGTGCTGGAACAGATACGACTTTTAACCAACCTTGAAACCAATCAAAAAAAATTGCTGCAGATTATTTTGGTAGGTCAACCGGAATTGCAGGAAAAACTGGCGCACCGAAATCTTCGTCAGTTGGCACAACGAGTGACAGCAAGATACCACTTACAACCACTCAATCTAAAAGAAACGGATGCTTATATTTTGCATCGAACCAGAATTGCAGGCGCTAAAAAATCACTGTTTTCAAAATCAGCTATTGATTACCTGTTTCAGCACGCTAAAGGCGTACCGCGGTTAATCAACACCATCTGTGAAAGAGCATTGATTGGTGCTTACACTCAGCAGCAAAATGTGGTTGAGAAAAACATGATGAAGCAATCTGTTGAAGAAATTCTGGGTGATTGGAAAGTAGAATCACATACCACTTCTCATGCAAACCATACACAAAAATGGTTTGGTGATTTTTGGCAATCGACTTCCGGGGCATGGCGAGTTGCGTTATTGATGGTCGCTGTGTTGGTTGGTGGTTACTATCTTGGCCAGTCGAGCAACAAAGCTCAATCTGAATTACAGGAAACAGCAGAAATTATCATTCAGAGTTCGGAAACAAATTCGACATTAAATAAGGTTAATCAATGGATTGGCGATCAGAGTTGGGATCACAATGGTATTCGTTCTAAACAACAATTGCTGAAATTATGGCAGCTTGATTATCAGCCGCTCAAAAATGGAGAAGCCTGTGATTATGCCTCTCAATATGGATTAAAGTGTCAATCGCTCCAATCTAATTGGCAGCAGTTGCGTTTGTATAATCGTCCGGTCATTTTAAAATTTTCTGCGGGCATTCACGGTGAATTCTGGGGAACCCTGATACGACTGGATGGTTTGAATGGGTTGATGAACTTCGGACAGTCCGATCAGCAAATATCGTTACAGGAATTATCGGATTTATGGACAGGTGAAGCTTTGTTAATTTGGCAATCCCCGGAGGGCTTTACTGATAATATCAAATTGTATGACAGTGGTGGCACGGTTTTATGGTTAAGCGAAAAATTGAATTTGATTATGCAAAAAAACAATGAACCGATTAATTATTTTGATCAAAATCTGTTTTTGCAACTCAAACAATATCAAACCAGTAGAGGCATTGAAGCTGATGGTATTGCCGGAATGGAAACCATATTGCAAATTAATAGTGAAACCTTGCAAGGGATTCCGATATTAAAAGATGCCGAAAAAATTTCATCAACTAATGGTTTGGAGTAGATTTTGTCAATTTTATTTGATTATTTAAAACAACAAAACGCCGCCTCAGACGATGCAGGCAATTTACTCAATGAATCGCATTTTGATGATAATGGAGCCGCAATTGAACTATTACAACATAAACTGAATTTTTGGAAAAAAACAAGTTTGCTGCTTGTTATATTGGTACTTTTGATCGTGGTTTTTGGTTATGCCTATTTACCAAAACAAACAACACTTCAGACGAAGCAAAATCAAACGTCGAATTCTCCAAATATCGTAGTAGAGACATCGAATAACCCTCAAAATGGTCAGGATAACGCTTTTGCTGAAGCAGCGCTGACAGAACCATCTGTTGCAACGATTGAAAACAATAAAGAAATTTATAAACCGGTTAAACGCGAAGCAACAACGGCGAAAATCCCTGAATTGAAAAAAAATGATGTCTCTATACCAACAAAGCCGGTAAACCCTGCAGCGCTTATTACATTGGGTCAATTACCTGAAGACCTCAAGAAGATATTTCCTGATCTTCAGATTAACTCCTATGTGTTGTCAGAAAATCCAAAAGACAGTTTTGTGATTCTTGATGGTAGTCTATACGAGGAAAACCAGCTAATAGCACCCAATCTGGTTCTGCGACAAATAAAAAAGGAATTTATGGTGGTAGAGTTCTATGGGCATCAGATAAAAATTCCGTTTAATTAGAGCGTTAGTGCAAGTCAAAAGATGAAAAAATTTAAAGCCTTTATTGCCAAATTATCACTGGTTATCTTTTTATTCCTGGTGATTTTAACTATCTATCTTGATTCTCTGGTACGAGATGAGTTTAATCAGCAAGCCTGGCAAATTCCCGCCAAGGTTTTTGCTCGACCTCTCTCCTTTTCTTTAGGAAAAGATCTGGCGCTTAAAGATCTGAAGTATGAACTGGACTTGTTAGGCTATCGTCCGGTAATCAAGGCGGTGAGTCCAGGTCAATATGAGCAATATGACAACACAATGGTGATCTATACTCGCGGATTTAAATTTTGGGATGGTTTTCAGCCTGAGCAAGTATTGGAGGTCACTATCTCTCAGGGAAAGATTGTAAAATTAAAAGATTTTTCCAATCAAAAAAGTGTTAATTTTTTGCGACTTGATCCGCTTTCTCTGGGCAGTATAGATGCAGCCAACCCTGAAGACAGGAGGCTGGTGACATTGAAGCAGCTACCCGAGCATTTTGTGACTGCGCTTTTAAATACTGAGGATAAGGCTTTTTACCAACATTCAGGTATTTCATTTAAAGGTATTGCTCGAGCGGCATGGAGTAATATTACTCAGGGTGAGCTGGCGCAAGGCGGTAGCACCTTGACGCAGCAGTTAATGAAAAATCACTTTTTAAGTAATGAGCGAACAATTTGGCGAAAACTGCGTGAAGCCATTATGGCTGTGCTCACAGAAGTGCATTACGACAAGGATATAATATTACAGGCCTACATTAATGAGGTTTATCTTGGGCAGGATGGCAGTACCGCCATTCATGGATTCGCCAGAGCCAGTGAATTTTATTTTGATAAGCCTCTGGAGAATCTGAATCTTTCACAAACAGCCCTGTTAGTGGCGTTGGTAAATGGACCTTCTTTTTATAATCCAAGAAAAAATCCTGATAGAGCGAAAAAAAGACGAGATCTGGTGTTATCACAATTGCTTGGAGCTCAATTAATTAGTCAGGAAGAATATGACAGTGCCGCTTCCAGGAGTTTACAGGTAGTCGCCAAGCCTAAATACCGCAGCAGTAAAGTGCCAGCATTTATGGGATATGTGAAACGCCAATTGACTCAGGAGTACAGTCTTTCAGAGCTTTATAGTGAAGGACTCTGGTTATTTACCAGTCTTGATCCGATTGTTCAGGCCAAGGCGGAAAAGGCGATGTCCAGTCGCATTAATCAACTGGAAAAGATCTACACAAAACAGAAAGGGCATCTACAGGGAGCCAATATTGTTGCTGACGTTTTGACTGGTGATATTTTGGCTATGGTAAGTGATCGAAATCCAAATTATGCAGGCTTTAACAGAGCTATTGATGCCTACAGACAAACCGGATCAGTGATAAAACCTTTTGTGTATCTTACTGCGCTGGAGGAAGGGCGTGGCTATGATCTGACCAGTAAAATTCAGGATGAAGCTTTTTCATTAAAAGGAAGTGATGGCAGTTTATGGACGCCTAAAAATTATGATAAGGAAACTCACGGCACTATTGAACTGCAAACCGGACTCATCAATTCCTATAATCTTGCAACAGCAAGACTGGCAATGTCAGTGGGAGTTGATAATGTGGTTGAGACAGTGCTTGATGCAGGGTTTACAAGAGATATTCCTGCTTATCCTTCTGTTGCATTGGGTTCGATAGAAATGTCACCACTGGAAGTTTTAAGACTCTATCAAACGCTGGCCAATGGTGGTGTACATGTTGATGCAAGTGGTATCCTCGCGGTTCAGGATCATCAAGGTAACGTGCTACAACGCTATCCACGTCATGCCAGTCATCAATTGGAGCCTCAGGCAGCTTTTATGGTGAAGTATCTGCTCACTCGGGTGGTTAAGGAAGGAACTGGTCAATCGGTTGGCAAATATTATAGTCGTAAACTTTATGCCGGAAAAACAGGAACAACCAACGATTTGCGAGATAGCTGGTTTGCCGGATTTGGAGGTTCAAAAGTAGCTGTAGTTTGGTTAGGCAGAGACGATAATCAGGCGATGAACCTCACTGGTGCAACAGGTGCGCTATATGTGTGGAGAGATTTGATTGGTCAACTGGATGAGCCCTCTGTGGATTTGACACTGCCAGATGGTTTGGTTTGGGCAAGCGAGAAAAGAGGTTTTTTTTCAGGATTTGGTTCCTGTAAGGATGAAAAGCAATTACCTTTTTGGGAAAACCGGATCCCTGATGATTATGAAGTATGCCAGTAATTCAGTTTAACGAGATGGAAAATAACATCATGAAATTTAGTTTACACCCACAACTTGAGAAAGATAGCATTACGCTCGGATCTTTTGAGTTGTCACGATTGTTATTGCTGAATGACAGTCAATTTCCCTGGTTTGCGCTGGTGCCTGAAGTAGCAGATATTAGTGAAGTTTATCAATTATCTCAAAATCAACAGCAACTCTTGTGGCAAGAGTCTGATATATTGTCTAAGATCATTATTGATTTTTTTAAAGGTGATAAACTGAATATCGCGGCGATAGGAAATCTCGTGCCGCAACTGCATGTACATCATGTGGTGAGATATAAAAACGATCCTTGTTGGCCCGCGCCAATATGGGGCAAGTTGCCAATGGTTGGTTATCAAGCTGAGAAAGTTGAAAAAATCAGGCAAAATCTGCTGCCTGTTTTGATAAAATCCGGATTGACAACCAGCCTGTAGTAAACAAAAAAATAAATTTATTATTGTTCTTGTTTTAGGTATGTGATATATATCCGCGCCTAAAATAAAAGTCAACACGGACTTTAATTGATTTTTGTTTGATTTTTGAATCAGGATTTAAAAACAAACTCCTTTGATTTCAATTAGTTAAATTGCGGAGAAGCAGATGCCAAATAACAAATCGGCAAATACAGCGACCACTTTAGGCTCTCTGGGAATAGCGCCCTACAAGGAAAAGCGTGGCGAAGAGTACATGAATGCTGATCAACTCAAGCATTTTCGTTCAATTCTGGATGCATGGAAAATCCAGCTTATGGAAGAGGTGGACAGAACGGTTTCTCATATGAAAGATGAGGCTGCCAATTTTCCTGATCCTGTTGATAGAGCAAGTCAGGAAGAAGAATTTAGCCTTGAGTTGAGAGCGCGTGACAGAGAGAGAAAGTTACTCAAAAAAATCACCAAATCGATCAACTCTATTGATGATGAAGAATATGGTTATTGTGAATCTTGCGGTATCGAAATTGGTATTCGCAGATTGGAAGCCAGACCAACTGCAACATTGTGCATTGATTGCAAAACGCTGGATGAAATAAAAGAGAGACATATTAATCGATAGGCTGATACCTTTCTCATTTATCGGAAAGTCACTGAGTAGACAGGCGCCATTGAGCGCCTGTTTTATTTTATGGCAAGGCTTGCTATGATTTTTCAAAATTTGTTGAAAAAGAATGTTTAACATGATGGATAGTTCTCTCATATCAACTACAAAAGAAAATAAGCGTGAAAATAACTGGATTGGTCGGTTTGCGCCATCACCATCGGGGCAACTGCATTTTGGTTCACTGATCGCCGCTTTGGGAAGTTATCTTATTGCCAAACAAAACAACGGAAAGTGGTTGCTCAGAATAGAAGATATAGATCCTCCGAGAGAGGTGGAGGGTGCAGCCAAACAAATTATTCAAACCCTGGAAAATTTTGGTTTTGAATGGGATGGAGAAATTCTGTATCAAAGTCAACGAAACCTTGCATATCAACAGGCAATAGATAGCTTGTACCAACAGAAGTTAATTTATTATTGTAAGTGTAGCCGAAAACAAATTCAGCAGCGAAATCAGGGTGTATACGATCAGTTCTGTTTAAATCGTCAGATAAGAGACCCTTTGGCAGCTATGCGCATTAAATTTAATGATGCTTTTTCCAGTTTTAATGATGAAATAAAAGGTGCCTGTTGTTTTTCTCAGCCAGCTGATCTGGAAGATTTTATTGTTAAACGGCGAGACGGCTTACATGCTTATCAACTGGCTGTCGTAATTGATGATATAGACCAGGGCGTTAATCATGTGGTAAGAGGCGCTGATCTTCTTGATTCAACACCACGGCAGAACTTCCTTTATCATCTTCTTAATCATCAGCCGCCTCGTTATTATCATTTACCTTTGGTTGTTGATGCAGATGGTAACAAGTTAAGTAAATCAAAATTCTCGCCAGCAATAGAAAGCCATAAGGCCAGTTATTATCTTTGCAAGGCGCTGGCACATTTAGGACAAAAAGTCGAAGAAGGTTATTACCATATATCGCCAAAAGAAATTTTGAAAACTGCACTACAAAACTGGCAGCTCAATACTGTGCCTAAACAATCGGTTAAACACTTTGAGGTAAATGCCAATTGATGGGGACTTTTCCTCTTTCCTTTAATTTTTGATTGGTCAGGGAAAAATGTTTGCAACCCAAAAAACCACGATGAGCCGATAGCGGTGAAGGGTGTGGCGCTTTCAATACAATATGCTTTTTAGTGTCAATGCTGGCACCTTTTTTTTGCGCATGACTTCCCCAGAGTAAAAACACAATATCCTGATTTTCATCACTCAAGCCCTGTATCACTCTATCGGTGAATGCCTCCCAGCCTAAATGTTTATGAGAGTGAGCCTGCCCCTGTTCTACGGTTAATACGGTATTGAGTAGCAGAACACCTTGCTGCGCCCAGGAAATGAGATAGCCATGATCAGGAATTTTAAAGCCTTCTATATCATTAGCCAGTTCTTTGTACATATTCACAAGGGATGGTGGCGGTTGTATGCCAGGTTTAACAGAAAAGCACAAACCATGCGCCTGATTAGGTCCATGGTAGGGATCTTGTCCCAATATCACGACCTTTACCTGATCAAAGGGTGTTATTTTAAAAGCACTGAATACCTCATCATGAGGCGGATAGACAACAATTCCTTTTGAGCGTCTTTCAGCAACATATTGCAAAGTTTGCTTAAAATAATCCTGCTGTTTTTCCTTGCCCAGAATGTCGGTCCAGCTTTTATTCATAAGTTTACTCAAAGGGATTGTTTGTTTTCTTTGCTCTTGTTTGCTTTGCATTAGCAAACGAAGATTATAAGGTGTTAAAAAAAGGCTTGTCTAGCCAATCAGTTAAATTGATGTAAATCTTCACACTGAGTTGACAACGGCGCGATGACTGTATTTAATAATACACACTAAAAAATCAAAGCATAGCAGGAGTTTCTCTTGAGTCAGAAAAAAGGATTAGATCCCAAGGCATACAGAGCTTTGGAAAATGGTGAAACCTATCAACCTTACGTTTCCAGTAAACAAAGTTTAACGGAGTTTACTTTCAAGGCGATTGGTCTTGGCGTTTTGTTTGGTGTCATTTTTGGCTCCGCCAATGCTTATTTGGGGCTTAAAGTTGGTTTGACAATCAGTACTTCAATTCCTGTTGCAGTTATGGCTGTTGCGGTATTTCGTATTCTGGCAAAAACCGGTATTAAAAGCTCAATTCTGGAAACCAACATTGCTCAGACCACCGGTTCGGCATCCAGTTCAGTTGCCAGCGGCGTGATCTTCACCTTGCCTGCGCTTTTTTTGTGGGGCATGGCACCTGACTTATTACAAATGACCCTGTTGGCGATGTGTGGTGGTTTGCTCGGTGTCTTGTTTATGATCCCGCTTCGTCAATTCCTGATTGAAAAAGAGCATGGTAATTTGCCCTATCCTGAAGGCACTGCTTGCGCTGAAGTGCTGGTAGCCAATGAAGAGGGTGGTAACAAGGCTAAATATATTTTCTATGGTATGGGCGTGGCGGCGTTATTCAAAACTTTAACCGCATGGGTCAAGATAATTCCTGCCCACATTTCATTTAATGTACCATTTATCAAAAAAGCTAATATCGGACTGGATCTGTCCGCAGCACTGTTTGGTGTGGGTTACATTTTGGGACCAAGAATTGCGGCTATTATGGTTGGCGGCGGTCTATTGTCAGCCTTGATTATCATTCCTGCTATTGCCTATTGGGGAGACAGTATGACAGCTCCCTTGTATCCTGAAACAGTTAAATTGATCAAGGATATGTCGGCCAGCGAAATATGGACGCGTTATGTGCGTTACATTGGTGCAGGTGCAGTGGCAGCTGCGGGCATTATCACCTTGATAAGAACCATTCCAATGATGATAGAAAGTTTCAAAATGACAGCAAAGCATATTGGAAATAGCAATGCCAGCACAGAAAGAACTCGTCTGGATTTGCCGCTTAAGGTTGTCGGCATTGGTGTTGTTATAGTGGTACTGGTTCTGGCCTTTGTACCACAAACTTTTGGGCAAATTGGAAGTCTGGAGACTCGTATTATTGCCGCTATCTGTGTTGCAGTTTTTGCTTTCTTTTTTGTGACTGTGGCCTCAAGAATAGTCGGTCTGGTTGGTGTAACATCCAATCCAACCAGCGGTATGACAATTGCTGCATTGTTGGCAACGGCTTCAATCTTTTTGCTAATGGGTTGGACAGATGATACTGGCAAGGCCGCAACCTTGATTGTTGGTTGTGTGGTTGCCATAGCAGCTTCTATTGCTGGCGATACTTCACAGGATCTGAAAACAGGTTATCTTCTTGGAGCGACACCTAAAAGACAACAAATTGTAGAATTGATTGGCGTTTTAACTTCAGCAACTTTTGTTTGTATGGCTGTACTATTATTGGCGGATACCTATGGTTTTGGTTCAAAAGAGTTGCCTGCTCCTCAAGCAACATTAATGAAACTGGTGATTGATGGTGTTCTTGAGCAAAATCTCCCTTGGGAATTAGTGGGTGTAGGGGTGGCTATAGCTGTCGTCTGTGAATTGTTTAAAATCCCTTCTTTGCCTTTTGCAGTTGGCGTTTACTTACCTGTTTCAACCATGACACCAATATTTATCGGTGGTTTAATTCGACATTATTTTGAAAGAAAAACAGCTGATAAAAAACAGCTTGAGAATCGCCGTGAAACCGGTGTTTTACTCGGAAGTGGTTTTGTTGGCGGTGAAGGCCTACTTGGCGTTGCAATAGCGGCTACGGCCTACATTCAGGGAACAAAACCTTCGGGTATTGGTACCGGATGGGCTGGTAGTGAGTGGATGGCCATGTTGGCTGGCTTAATTGGCTTTGTGCTTTTGGCAAGCTGGTTCTTTAACAAGATAAAACAAACGCCAGCAGAAAAGTAAAAGGGAAGTTGTTTTAATTTATGAATACCAAATTTATCGCTTTTTGCGCTGTTAGTCTGGATGGCTTTTTGGCTCGGGAAAATGGTAAGCTGGATTGGCTCGAAGCCAGTGCTGATAAAGAATCCACAGAAGATTATGGTTATCAGAAGTTTTTACGGGCAATGGATTGCATTGTAATGGGGCGTAATACTTTTGAAAAAGTTGCTTCTTTTGCACAGTGGCCATATGTCGACAAGCGAGTCATTGTACTGTCGAAAAAAATGCAACAGATTCCCTCTGCCTTTGAAGACAAGATTTCTTTGTTTTCCGGTAAGGTTGAGGAGTTGGTAGTTGATCTACAAAGTCGGGGATACAAGCATATTTACATTGATGGCGGAAAAACCATTCAATCTTTTATTCGCGCCGGGGTCATGGATGAGTTGATCATCACTCAAATTCCTATTTTGATTAATAAGGGGCTTCCGCTTTTTGCCGAGTTTTCCCATGATATCAAGTTAAAACTCACTCGCTCTCAATCATACCCCAGTGGTTTTGTGCAGTCTCGATATGATATCGAGCATCAATCCCGATATTATGATGGTGAGTGAATTTCAAAAGGCTCGCATAGAGTGCCCTGATGAAATATCATTTGCCAGACATCTCCGTTAAACCGCCAGATTGAACTTCTGCGAGAGTATTTTATTTCTTCGCTATCGGGATGCTTGATTGCGGCTTTGTAAACGAGTTGTGCCAGAGTATTCTTAAATTTATTAAGACTAAAATCTTGTTGCCAAAAATCAGGTGAAACTTCATGCGGAATTCGTGACAATGCATGAGCTTTATCAAACTGAACACCGGTACTGGCTATTTCGATGAAATCATCAGACAGATATTTATCTAATTCTTCATAAGAAGACCTAACTTTAGGGTTGATTAAATATTTTCCAATTGAATAAGGGTATCGAGTAATTTTTCCATTTATTATCTCCCCAATAACTGCTGCTTTACACTTTTGTTAATTAATCGCCAGGATTCTACTGTTTGATATTGCTGATTGCTAATATGAGGCCGAGATTCCATCAAGCTGATTCTATCAACTGTAATATTCATTGTTGATAGTTCGGGTAATTTGTCAATTTGTGTGACTTGTCTAAACAAGGTGATATGTGGCACAAAATCCTTTTTATCATATTGAAATATGTTCAACTGACTTAATTGATATTCAATTTGTTTTTTACAGGCAAGTAATTGCTGTTGTTGGCCATCAATGCCGATAGCCAAAATCTTGCTGCCTGGCCAAAAAATCAATTGATCAGTTTTGACTTCAAAAGGAGCAAGTTCTAAGTCGGTAAAATGGGTGAGAATTTGATCCATTTGATCTTGATACACTTTGCCCAGAAAGCTCAGCGTGATGTGAAAGTTTTCAGGTTGAACCAGTCTGGCTTCATCAATGGAAATGGAATGTTGAATATCCATCAGACGAGTTTTAACCGATGCAGGTAAGTCAATTGCAAAAAACAGGCGAGAGGTGGTTTGCAACTTTGGCATAATAGAAACAATCAACTCCAATAGGGTGTTGATTTGAAAATCCCTTTGGTTGTTTCACCAATAGCTTCAAGTATTGGATTGTTCCGGTTTTCCAGCCATTGCAATGATTCGTCTTCTTCATGATTTTCCAGTTGTAGACCGTAGATGTACTGATTAACCTGCAGATCGCGTATTTCATCCAGCAAGTGCAACCATTGTTTACGATAGGATTGTCTTTTTTGAGTTTCAAATAAACCGCCAAAATAAAGTCCGGTGTCCAGCGCTCTTCTTATTTTCGCAATTAATTGAAAATAATCCTGAGGTTGAAGCGTGCTGGTATCTGAAAATTCACGTTTAAGATCTTTAAGAATATGTTCGAGCTGTTTTTTTGCAAATTCAATGATGGGGGTTTTTAGCTGTTCTTGTTGTTTTTCAGGAATATAATTTCGCCATTCTTTAAAATAAAGCCATTGAGACATATTAAGCATCATTAAATTGTATCTTTGAGTTGCTAATAGTTCTTTAAAAGCTTCGATGGCCTCTTCAGTTTCTGACTGAATTTTTTCTCTTTGGGTATCAACCAGATCCCAGTCAGCTTTTTGTTTTAAATAATGAACCAGATATCTCTTGTGTTTGGCGGCATCTACAATAGGTCTCATGGCTTCAGCCAGCCAGCCCCAGTTATTACGCAAATCATCAGTAGCCTGTCGGGGAATTAATCCACCAAAAACAATATACATGTGATGTAAATAAATCAAAGCACGATACATTTCCAAAATTGCAGAATGCGCCTGCTCCTGATTTAAAAACAGCTCGTGATATTGCCAGTGTCTAAGCCCTGTAAAGGCAATTTGTTCAAAGGCTTTTTCCGATTCAATACCCTGACTCAATTCCACGACATGCATACGTCGGTAGCTATGGGCAATGTTTTCACAGAGACTATATCCGCGTCTGGCCTTACTGGCATTGCAAAGCGTTAAATCGAGTTCCTTGATAAGGTATCGTCCAATAGCAAAAATGTACTCAGGACTGCCCTGTTTTAATTCCAGTTCTACTTCACAGATGGGTAAAGATTGCTCACCAGCTTCAATTGTTCCAATATCCAGAGCAACTTCAATTTGAGTATCATCGGAAAAAGTTAACAGGCAGGTACTGCGTTCGAAATTGGTGGTAAAGCATGGAATAAAACCACCATCTTCTTCTTCAGCTTCTTCAACCAGAATTTGCAGGTAGGGTTCGGTGATGAGTTCAGGATTAAGCTTGTTCTCTTCGAGCAGGCATTCATCTTCATTACGCTCATGCAAACCACCAATGGATTTTCCTGAAGCCTTAACAGTTTGAATAAAACCTTTTGAACTCTGACGGATCCGCATACCAATATTGGCATCAAAGAGCTTAAAATTTGAAGTATCGTAGTAAGTATTAATCAACTCGTCCGTTTCCCAGTCTGATTGCGTTTCAGCACCAGGAAAAGACAAGCCCTTTATTTTTTCAAGTTTATTCGATGTTGCCGAGAGTTTCAGTTCCAGTTCGCTGGACATATTATCCCCTTGAGCATGAGTTATCTTGTTATTTAAGCATTGATTATAGCCTTTGTCATCCCTTTGATCACATTCAATGAGAAAATCTTTTTATTGTTTCTGATCAAAAAGATGATCCTTTGCAGTTTTAATCAACTTGAGTATTTCGTACAATAGCGTTTTTAAACGGAGACCTTCCTGCAATGAAAACCAAACTCCTTCTTATCTTTTCAGCTTTTTTATCTTCCGGCCTTTTTGCTCAAACTGTATATATTGATGACCAGCAGCAATTGGTATGGACCAGAAGTGGTCCTGGAGAAGAATTCAGACTGATATATAAATTAGCGCCAGGCACACGACTTGAAGTACTTGAAAGCAATGATGAAGCAGGATACTTTCGAGTTAAAAATGAGCAGGATAAAATTTTCTGGATAGAACAAAAATATGTCACCAGAGAGCCAACAAATAATTACCGTTTGGCTGATGCGGAAAGAAAAATAAAAACCTTAACTGCGCAGTATGAAGAGAAGGTTTCCAATCTGGAAAAGCAACTGGAGGAACTCGCGCCACTTAAAGGTGGCAATCAGGAGTTATTGGCTAAATTAACCCGTCAGGAAGTTGAATTAAATCAGGCTGTTGAAAAAGCGCAAATTTATGAAAGTGGTTTTCAAAGTGATGCCTTTAGAAATGGTGGCTTGGTAGCATTGGGTGGTATTTTTCTGGGTTGGCTATTTGGTCGAGTGGGCGGTAAAAAGCGTAATTCAGGTTGGAATTAATCTTAATCGTATATCTGTTTATTTTTTTATAAATGTCGTTGGACACTGGTTGGAGTAAAAAAGCGTGTTTGATATTAAAAATGTAGTACACAGTGCAGAAGATTCTCTTTCATTGAAAGAGTTGCAGGCTATGATTTCTGAAAATTACTGCGTTGACGAGTCAGCCTGTTTACAGGGGTTGATCGATTATCTGTCATTATCTGATGATGAAATAGCTTCGGTAACCAGAAAATCAATTGATTTGGTCAGCAAGGTCAGAAAAGACAGTGATGCCAAAGACGGTGTAGAGGCATTTTTACAACAATATAGTTTGTCTACCAAAGAGGGTGTTATCCTCATGTGTCTGGCCGAGGCATTACTCAGAATTCCTGATGCTGATGTGGCCAATAATTTAATCAAGGATAAAATAAAGGCTGCAGAATGGGAAAAGCATCTGGGGCAAAGTGAATCATGGCTGGTGAATACTTCAACCTGGGGTTTGATGCTAACTGGCAAGTTTGTTGGTTTAAAAGATTCTATCGATGGCAATCCGGTTAATGCTCTGAAAGCGCTAATTGGCAATGTCAGTGAACCTGTTATCCGAAAAGCAATGAATCAGGCAATGAAGTTAATGGGCAAGCAATTTGTATTGGGAAATACTATTGGTGAAGCCATCAAGCGCGGTTCAAAATCAGTCAGCAAGGGTTATACCCATTCTTTTGATATGTTGGGAGAAGCGGCTTATACTGCTGAAGATGCTGACAGATACTGGAATGCTTATTGTGATGCCATTCGAGAAATTGGTCGTATTGCCAGGCCTGCCAATGTGCCAGCACCAAGTATTTCAATCAAATTATCCGCGCTTCATCCAAGATATGAACATAGTCAACACCAACGTGTCATGACTGAAATGTATGACAGTGTTTATCGTTTGCTTAAAATTGCCAAAGAGCTAAATGTCGATATCACTATTGATGCAGAAGAAGCAGACAGATTGGAAATCAGCCTGGAGTTGTTCGAAAAGCTGTTCCGCAGTGATGTCTGTCAGGATTGGCAAGGATTGGGGCTGGTGGTGCAAGCCTATTCCAAAAGAGCTATGCCTATTTTGGTCTGGTTAAGAAAACTTTCCATTGAAACAGGAAGAGTTATCTCTCTCAGATTGGTTAAGGGAGCTTATTGGGATTCTGAAGTTAAGTGGGCACAACAAGGTGGTTATGATGGATATCCAGTGTTTACCCGTAAATCAGCGTCAGATGTTTCCTATTTAGCTTGCGCCAAGTATATTCTCGCCACAGAAGGCGTTTTTTATCCTCAATTTGCGACTCACAATGCACAAACGGTTATTTCCATCATGCAAATGGCCGGCAGTAACCGAAAATTTGAATTCCAGCGCTTACACGGCATGGGAGAAGCGCTTTACAATCATTTTTTAAAAGCAAATCCGGATGTTAATTGTCGTATCTATGCCCCTGTGGGGAAACACAAGGACTTGCTGCCCTATCTGGTAAGACGCTTGCTCGAAAACGGAGCCAATACTTCTTTTGTGCATAAACTGGTTGACGAAAAAACATCAATTGAGGATTTGGTTGAGCATCCCTGTGTGACCCTGCAGTCCTATAGGCAGCTGGCCAATGAGCATATTCCATTACCTGCAAATTTATATGGTGAAGGCAGAACCAATTCCAAAGGCACTAATCTTCATGTGGATAGCGAGTTAAAACCTTTTATGGAAAAGGTTAATGAGCATTTGGATAATCAATGGCATGCAACACCAATCATTGGTGGCGAAAACCTTAAGGGGGAAGCCGGAAATGTTTATTGTCCCTACGACAATTTACATCAAATTGGCACCGTCACTTTAGCTACAGCAGAAGATAGCAGAAGAGCAATTGATATTGCAGCGCCAGCCGCAGTCAAGTGGAATCGCGCGGGAGCAGAAAAAAGAGCAGCGTGTCTGCGAAAATTTGCTGATCTGCTAACAGAGAATGAAGCAGAACTCATTGCAATTTGTGCTCGAGAAGGCGGAAAGACGATTCAGGATGGCATTGATGAAGTGAGAGAGGCAGTTGATTTTGCCAGATATTATGCCATGCAAGCCGTTAAGGATTTTGCAGAACCAATTGTTTTGCCAGGGCCTACAGGAGAAAGTAACGAAATCTATTTGCAAGGCAGGGGCGTTTTTGCCTGTATCAGTCCGTGGAACTTTCCGTTAGCTATTTTTGTAGGGCAGGTTGCGGCAGCTTTGGCGGCTGGAAATAGTGTTTTGGCAAAGCCGGCCGGGCAAACGCCAATTATCGCATGGAAAGCAATACAATTGATGCATGAGGCTGGGATTCCTGCCGATGTGCTGCATTTTGTACCAGGCAGTGGACGTGAAATTGGTGGGGTTTTAACCAGTGATCCGAGAATAGCCGGTATCGCCTTCACCGGATCAACCAGTACAGCAGTTCATATTAATCAGTCATTGGCTGCAAGAGTCGATGCGCCCATCGTGCCCTTTATTGCGGAAACCGGTGGTCAGAATGCCATGATTGTCGATAGTTCGGCTTTAGCGGAACAAGTGGTTGATGATGTTATCCATTCTGCTTTTACAAGTGCCGGACAAAGATGTTCCGCTTTGCGTATTTTGTATCTACAGGAAGAGGTCGCGCCAAGAATGCTGGAAGTGCTAGAAGGCGCTATGCGAGAACTTAAAATTGGACCTTCCCATGATATTTCAACGGATGTGGGGCCAGTTATTGATGCTGCTTCCAGAAAAGAGTTAATGGAGCATATTGAGGAATTAACCAATGCAGGACAGTTAATTTCCAAAACGCCAGAACAGGCGGGCATGGAAAAGGGTTCTTTCCTGACACCCACAGCATTTAAAATCAAGCATATTAATGATCTGAAGCAAGAGTGGTTTGGTCCAATTCTTCATGTGATCACTTACAAAGCCAAAGAACTTGATGCGGTGATAGATTCAATCAATGATTATGGTTACGGCTTGACGTTAGGCATTCATTCCCGCAATGAAAAAACTGCAGAATATATTGATTCCAGAGTTAGAGTGGGCAATGTCTATATTAATCGAAATATGATCGGTGCGGTGGTTGGCGTACAACCTTTTGGTGGGCAAGGTCTTTCAGGAACAGGTCCAAAAGCAGGTGGGCCGCGTTATCTGCATCGATTTGCAACGGAAAGAACTCGTACCAACAACACGGCAGCTATTGGTGGCAATACAACGCTCCTGTCATTGGGTGATGGCTCTTCAAAGTGATTGATATAGGAAAGATATCATTTGAGCATAAACCATTCTTCAAACTCTGATAGTGACAACAAGACCGTCCAGCTTGAATCGGGCGGTCTGGTTTCACAAGACTATCTTGACCACGCCAAATCTACATTTCTTGAAGCTCAGTCGCAAGATGATTTTCTGGCAGCATGCGGAAAGCCACTACGAAAAAGTGTGCGGATTAACTGTATTAAATCGTCTGTGGAAGACTTTAAACAGTGGGCAAACAATTATGGCTGGAGTGTCACGCCAATTCCCTGGTGTGAAACCGGTTTCTGGATTGATTATGATGAGCAGTCATTTTCAATGGCGCTGGGCAATTGCCCAGAGCATATTCAGGGTTTGTTTTATATTCAGGAAGCCAGCTCAATGTTACCGGTGGAAGCCTTATTACATCAAAACACAATCGCGGATCCTCTGATTGTAGATTTAGCCGCTGCACCAGGCTCAAAAACAACACAGTTAGCTTCCATTCTGGATAATCGCGGCACCATTTTGGCGAATGAACTTTCTGCCAGCAGGCTAAAAGGATTACATGCTAATCTGGTGAGATGTGGAATTAACAACACCAGTATTTGCCATCTGGACGCAGCCAAATTTTCATCCTTTCTGCCTGAGCAGTTCGACTATGTTCTACTTGACGCACCTTGCGGTGGAGAAGGGACTGTGAGAAAAGATATAAATGCTTTGAAAGACTGGTCATTAGAAAGCGTCAATCAACTGGCTGAATTGCAAAAACAATTGATTATTTCTGCCTATCAAAGCCTCAAGCCAGGTGGCAGAATGGTGTATTCCACCTGTACCTTATCACCGGAAGAAAATCAGCAGGTGGCGGCATTTCTTTTACAACAAACCGATGCCAAAGTTGTTTCATTGAAAGATTTGTTCTCAGGAGCAGAAAAAAGCCTGACCAATGAAGGATATTTACACGTTTTGCCTCATCATTACGATAGTGAAGGTTTTTTTGTTTCTTGTTTTAGCAAGCCGGAATCACAGAGCCTGAATAATGATTCAACAACACTGAAGAAAATATACGATTCACCATTTATGCCAGTTAGTCAAAAAGAGTATAAGCTGGTAAAGGAATTCATGAATCAAAGGTTTTCTATAGATATGCCTTATAAAAAGGAACAGATCAAACAACGTGACAATGAAATCTGGTTATTTCCAATGTTTAACGATGAGATCAATCCTTACATCAAAATCAACCGTTCAGGTATTAAGCTGTTTAGGTTGTATGGTAAAAAGATAAGAATTACTCATGAATTTGCCAGTGGTCTGGGACGTTTGGCCAAGCAAAACACTTATCCCTTAACGGTACATGGATTTGAAGAATATATGCAAGGTAAAGCCGTTGATTGTGACGATAAAGTGCTTGCGCAGTTAAAGCTGACAGATGGCGATATATTACTGAGTTTCAACAATAGTGTTTTTGCCTGTGGGCTTTTACAGAAAAATCGAATCAAAAATGCTTTGCCCAGAGATATGGTCAAAGATAATTATCAGTTTAGCAGTATTACTGGAACCGGAACGGCCATGTAGGCTGCAAGCAAACGTATTAATTCAAATTCTGACTGTGTAATTTGTTGGTCATTTTCTACAATATCAATACACATTTGCAAAAAATCCTTTTTTAACAAATTATTCAGGCAGGCAATTTTTTTCAGGGCTTCATTCAGTTTATTGACCGATAAGGCTTGATTATTCAATTGTGCGGTTTCAATTCCCAATTGACGCATTTGTTTTTGGAATCGCTCCACTTTTTCTTCCGTTGTCAGGTTGCTGTTTTGATATAGCAAATTAAAAAAGTAGCTGATCTCTGTTTTGATAGCAGAAAAGCGATTGATAGTTTTTTGTTTTGAAGTAGGCAGCAATTTCTTTAAGGTTGTTGCATAAATCATAAATTCATTTTGAGTGACACGATTATCCTGATTAATCAATTGCCCTAATTTGATCGAAAAATCTTTTTTATCATTCTGACTTAAAGGAAAAAGTGTGTTTAATGCAATTTCAAGAAGTATATGCTGTTGACGAAAATCCAGTTTTTTCAGTTCAATAGTCAATTCCTGAAAACTTTTATCGGCCATGAAATTATGAAATTTATTCTTTGATGAAGCTGTGGTTTGTTGATTTGCTGTAATCAAGGCAATAATAAAATCAAAGCCAAATTTTGAATTGGCTTTGCCCCTTGCCAGTTCAAGCAAGCTATTTGGAATGCTGGCAATAATTTCACGGGCAGCTGCAAGTTGTTTTTCCGTCATATTTCCAACAGAGGACAAAAGTTTGTCTATTTTTTGTTGTTCGTTGCTTATATTATTGGAAAGTTTATTTGCTGAGTTGAGATTCTTTTCCTCTTCTAATATTGATTTAATATCATTCTCGGATTTTTGTGTGGAATAGTTCCCTGCTGCTGATAGGCCAGAAACAATTTCAGCAAAGTTTGAATTATCATCGAGCGGAACATCACTAATATCATTTGTATTGTTTACAAATCCATTAAAATCAAATCTGGGATCCAGAGCAATAATTCGTTCCCTGATTGGTGGATGGGTAGCAAACTTATCGGCGAAAAACATTTTGACTGATTGACCAAAGCACATATGACTCATTTCTTCAGCCTTGGCTGCATTAAGCAGAGCACCTTGAGAATTTAATTCTATTTTAAACAGTGCATTGCAAATACCTTGCTTGTCTCTTGTGTATTGAATAGCAGAGGCATCAGCCAAAAACTCTCTTTGTCTGGATATAGCAGCTTTAATCAACCTTCCAAAGAAAAGACCAATATAACCAATCGCCATTAATCCGAATGCAAATATTAAAGCTGCACCGGCATTACCATTTTTTCCTCTGGAAGAACGACGAGAGGAGCGAGAGGTATTTCTTAACAACATTTCGCCAAATTGGCCGATCACAAGAATGCCAGCCAATATACCAATCAGCCGCACATTGATTTTCATATCACCATGAAAAACATGACTAAACTCGTGACCAATAACGCCCTGAAGTTCCTGACGAGATAAATTTTCAAGCAAGCCCTGTGTGACAACCAAAGTGACTTGTGAAGGATCGGTGCCCGCGACAAAAGCATTAATACCATCTTCTTCTTTCATAACAAAAATTTGTGGCATAGGCATGCCGGAGGCGATGGACATTTCTTCAACCACATTTTGCAACCTGACTTCAAGAGCGTTTTTAGAGTTGGCAGAAATTGGTGTGGCATTAACCATATGTGCGATAGCTTGCGGTGAGGCACTGAGTTGCCTGGTTCTGAAAAGACTGGTGATAATGATCATGACCAGCAAACCTCCGGAAATGTAAATCCAGAGGGGATCTTCCAGCCAGGCGGAAAGACTTAAACTTTTATTGTCTTGCGACATAGCCCAAAAGACTAATAGATTAACTGCTAAAACAATAGCAAGCACAGCAGCCAGAAATAGCATTACCAAATATTTGGTTTGCTTTCTGGCTTTTTCTTGCAGGCTAAAAAAGTCCATCGTAACTGCTTTAGACCTGTTTAATTAAAAAGATACTTTGACTGGTTTTTTAGCGGCGGGCTCTTCAATTTCAAGTAATTCAGCAGCTGCAAACCCGTAAAAACCGGCTATCATATTGCTTGGAAATTGTTCTCTGAGGATGTTGTATTGCATGACACTGTCATTAAAAGCCTGACGGGCAAAAGCAATTTTATTCTCAGTAGTTGTGAGTTCTTCCATAAGATTGTTCATTGTTTCGTTAGCTTTTAAGTCGGGATAGCTTTCGGATAAGGCAAACAATTTACCTAGTGAACCGGTAAGTAAGGTTTCGGCAGCAGCCAGTTCTTTCATGGTTGATGCATCGCCAGGATTGTCAGCGGCACTTTTACTCGCACTTACCGCTGCATTTCTGGCTTGAATGACAGCTTCCAGCGTGGATTTTTCATGTGCCATATAACCTTTAGCGGTTTCAACCAGATTGGGGATCAGATCGTACCTTCTTTGTAATTGCACATCGATTTGAGAGAAAGCATTTTTGAAGCGGTTTTTGTAAGAAACCAGCTTGTTGTAGATGCTAACGAGATAAAAAAGAATAACTATAACAACAATAATTGTAATCCAGAGTTCCATGTTATATTCCTCTTTGTGTCTGACTGTTTTTTAATTGGTTGAATGAAAGATAGCCTATCAATATTTCTAAAAAAATGATAGTGAATGATGTAATTATCTGTGTCCCAGTTCTGACTTTCCCAACTTGTGTTCAGTAATTTCGTAGCGAATAGAATAATGATATGATTGGATAAACCATTTTAAATGGAATGTAAAAATAATGCGGGATGTTGATACCGTACAAATCATTAAAAAAGCCTGCCAATACAGCCAGTTTGTTCAAGGGCTCAATAGTCTGTTTCCTCAAGCGATTGAGCAAAATGTTCAATGGCATTTAACCATTTCTGATGAAGTGATTGATAATGCATTTTACCAGCAGTGGCAGTCATTTATAGCTGACAAACCGGAAGAAACGTCAGAAGAGGAGATGATGTCATTTCTCAGGCAATTTAGACGTATTCATTCAGCTTCGATTGTTATTTTGGAATTGACACAGAAACTTGATGTTAAATCCAGTGCAGCGCGTTATGCCAGTTTGGCTGATTGTTTGATTAGGCAAGCCTACCAATGGTGCTATGATCGTCAAATTAAATTGTTAGGTGATAAGGTTTCACCACAACAAAATATGCTAATTCTCGCCATGGGAAAACTTGGTGGACAGGAGCTTAATTTTTCTTCTGATATCGATTTGATCTTTTTTTATCCTCAAACAGAAGAGATGAAAGGAAGTGAGAGAAGTCAAGACAGCGCCAGATTTTTCAATCGATTGAGTGTTCAACTCATCAGATTGCTGGATCAGATTACACAGGATGGTTTTGTTTATCGTGTCGATATGCGATTACGTCCCTATGGAGAATCAGGGATGTTGGTGATGTCCTTTGGACAGGCTGAAGAATATTATCAGGATCAGGGCAGAGAATGGGAAAGATTTGCATTGCTGAGAGCCAGAATATTGACCGGCAACGAAAAAGAACAAAAACAGTTACAACAAATTATTCGCCCTTTTGCTTTCAGACGTTACATTGATTATGGCGTGATTGAAGGGATCAGAGCCATGAAGTCAATGATTCAACGCGAGATCAGAGAAAAAGGTTTGCAGGATAATATCAAGCTGGGTGCTGGTGGGATTAGAGAAATCGAATTTATCGTTCAGGCATTGCAGTTGATTCAGGGTGGTCGTGATAAAGTTTTGCAAGAAGCGAATGTTTTTAAGGTTTTGCCATTGCTGGTCGCCAGTAAAATGCTGCCAGAAGAAACTGCGGAAAGTTTATTACAAAGCTATCGATTTTTGCGCTTGAGTGAACATTGTATTCAGTCCTTTGAAGAAAAGCAGACACAATATTTGCCAGAAGATAAAACGCAGCAAAGTATTTTGGCCAAGGTGCTGGGATTTGATAACTGGCAAAGTTATCGTCAAAAGCTTGAAGAGGAAATGGAATCCGTTAACTTACATTTCAGTCAATTGTTGGGAGAAAAAAGACAGGAATCATTAACCCGGGATGAATTTTATGTTTCTCTTTATGAAGGTTATATCTCAGCCGAGCAGTTGATGGAAAAAACGCAGTCTCTGGTTGCTGAACTCACTGAACAGGAATCAGAAGAATTTATAGCAATGATAAATGGCTTTAACAATGATGCATCAACCAGACAGCTTTCACAAAAGGGATTAAGTCGGCTAAAAATGTTTTTTCCATCCTTGCTTTCCGTTTGTCTGTCACAGAGAAAGCCGTTGGTGGCCTTGAAAGGCAGTCTTAAAATTTTGACGTCAATTCTGAAAAGAACAGCATATCTTGAGTTGTTAAGTCAAAATCAGCCAGTGTTGCAACATCTTGTTGATTTGGTCGTAAAGAGTCCATGGATAACTGAAAGATTATCAGATTTTCCTGTGTTACTGGATGAATTACTTTATCCCAGTAGCTTGTACCATCCGCCAGGCAGAGAATCACTTGAGTCAGAGTTAAGGCAAAGAATGTTGCGTATAGAAGCGGATGATGAAGAGGCCATTTTGGATAGCTTACGCCAGTTTAAGCAATTGAACGAATTGCGAGTGGCTGCTGCTTTATTGACGCACCAGTTTGATGTGGCGCAAGTTGGACAATATCTGACTTTGCTGGCTGAAGTCATTATGCAAAACGCTCTTGTTTTCTGTTGGCAACAATTGATCCGGAAGCATGGTGAACCACAGCGATCAACATCAACAGAATATGACGCTGGTCAAGCAGAAGTTAATGATTTATATCAGTCAGGTTTTGCCGTTATTGGTTATGGGAAAATGGGTGGCGGTGAATTGGGATTTGGCTCCGATCTGGATTTGGTTTTTCTGTTTGATGCGCCACTGGATTTGCAAACTAAGGGCGGATCTCCAATCAGTAATAAT
>JAOUOC010000242.1 GCA_029880585.1 Gammaproteobacteria bacterium | reverse complement strand
TAAAGCAGCGTGACTAATTCCCCAAATCGGATTACCATCCAAAATGATATGATTCAACATGATTGCCAAAACCAAAGGCGCCAGTATCACAACACCAAGAGGTCTGGTTCGTCGAAATAGAATCATGATTCCTGAAGAACTATACGCCATTCCCAAAAGTGGGAAGATAAAACCTGATTGATGAAATGCCTCCAATAATGCAGTACTTTGCGGGTTAAGATTGAGTTCTGGTTTGTCAATAAATCCCATTACTATCAGCAAAACAAGGAAACCAACAGTGATATAGTAGGTGCAAAAAATTAAGCGTAGTGCTGTTATTATTTTATCCATTATCAATTCCTTTTAATACGATTAATAGAGCCAGAATCCCATACAATATATAACATATTAAACAACCGTGTTATAGAAGAAAATTCGGTATGCATGACCAATTTTACGTCTAAAAATAGATATCTTGGATAGCTAGTATTAGTTAGGAAAAAGAATATTGAAACCGTAGCACAAAGATCGCAGGCAAAAAAAAGACCTTAATTCTTTTTAGAGTTAAGGTCTTGAGTACAACTAACTGACTCTATCTTTTATAATTTTAGAATCCGCAAGCTGCCAGACGTGAAGTGCCTGTTGTTATGGTTACAGATTGCTCAACATTACTTGTCCATATATTTTTTATATATAATTCGCTTGGAATTGTACTTCCGTAACCTTCAGGTAATACATATATTGAACCGCTGAACGAAAGATAATTAAAACTTGGATAATGAACAGAATACATCATAACATTACTATCAATTTTCCATGCGTTATTACCATCTTTTGACCATGTTTCAACATCGGTAACGTTTGATAGATTTTTTGATAGGTTGGTTGAATTCAGGTATGCATCTATCGTGACAATAGCATTGGGGTCGTTTGTACAAACTGCAGTGTTTCCATTTGCACCAACGGCTGAAGCATGAATATAGCTGCCGTTTTGTATG
The DNA here is from genome assembly GCA_029880585.1 of Gammaproteobacteria bacterium. GTDB lineage: Bacteria > Pseudomonadota > Gammaproteobacteria > Enterobacterales > Kangiellaceae > Aliikangiella. Next base: position 3,017 of record JAOUOC010000242.1, on the reverse strand, counting down.
TTTAAAGATTGCAATTTATTGACAAATTCTGACGTAGAAAAGTCATCAACCGAAGCGTCAGTATCTGTTAAAGTAAAACTCCCATTAACCACGCCAGTATCGGCTTCAGATGAAGGTGCAGTTACAGCACCATTGGCAACCTGAAATTCTAATGCACTTAGACGTGTATCCAGATCATCAATTGATTGTTGATGATTAACCAAAAGTGCTTCAGCATTCGAAACCTGTACTTGTAAAACGGTAATATTGGATTGTGCAACGGCTAAATTGCTTGTCATAACGCTTAAAGTAGCTGATAGAGAGGTAATTTCACTGGAATTTGCAGCAATTGCAGCTTGCAAGTCAGTTGTTGTTTGCGAAACAGTCTGTGATAGCGCAGCCAAATTACCTGTCAAAGTTGCAACATTTCCTCTCATTTCTGTCAATTGGCCATTAATATTTGTGATATCTGTATTGATTTGCAACTTCAAATCGTATAAATCTGTTCTTAACACAGAAATTTGAGTTGTGTTATTTTCAATCGCAACCAGAGCATCTTGAATACTTTGTTCATTGGCCAATATTAAAGTTGTCATGCTATCTAACTCAACATTGATAGCATTAACTTCAGCGTTTAATAATTCAATTGAAGCGCTATTGGCTTGTATTGCCAGTGTATTAGCCTCTACTTGAGCTGAAAGTGCCGCAAAGGGTTCAGCTTTAACAAAGCCACCGCCGCCATTATTTGCAGCAGCAAAAGCACTATTGGCTGATGCGGCAAATAGACCACTTGCAATGAGCGTACTTATTATTTTTGACAGTTTTGTTTTTTTCAATATCATGACAGGACTCCAATTAAATTAATGATAAGTGATTAATTATCTATCGTATAAAAAACCGTACTGTAATCCTAAAGCAAAACAATTAATTTAATTGGGCATCCATCACATTTTTTATATTCGAAAGCTATTTTTGAACGCGTTTATTTAATTTAAATAGTCACTCTTTATTAAATCAGCCAATCTATTTATTCCTAAGATAAAAAGCCCCAAAAGGGGCTTTGTTTATTTGGCGGTGAGAGAGGATTACTCGGCTCTTCCTGAGCCTCGCCCCTTTGGGGCTGCCGTCATTCTTCCGGCATTCAAAATTGTTCCAGACAATTTTGTCAAACCCTGATCTAGGGTTCTCATCAAGACCTCTTTAATCCCAAAATAAAAAAGCCCCAAAAGGGGCTTTGTTTATTTGGCGGTGAGAGAGGGATTCGAACCCTCGATAGGGGTTAGCCTATACACGCTTTCCAGGCGTGCTCCTTCAACCACTCGGACATCTCACCAAATAAGGCGCGTAGAGTATACAAAAACACGATGGATATCAATAATTAATCTAAACTTATTTTTTGTGTTAATATTCGTATTTGCTAAAATAAATATCTAAATAGAAACATTTCATTATAAGGTATATCAGATGGATATTAAGCTACTACTACGACTTATGTCATCTAAAAACGCATCAGACCTGTTTTTCAGTGCTGGCGCACCACCACACATGAAGATCGAAGGCATTTCTACACCCATGGGTCAAGGCGCAATGCCTGCAGGTTCGATCAAAAAGATTGCCTATGAATTAATGAATGAAAAGCAAATAAAGGAATTTGAAGAGGAATGGGAGCAAAATTTCGCTATTACTATTGATGATATAGGACGTTTTCGAGTAAATGTATTTATGCAACGTGGCGAAGTCGGCATGGTAATGCGTCATATCAAAAGCAACGTCCCCTCTCTTGAAGAACTTGAATTGCCTAACAAGGTTGCCGAACTGGTTATGGAACGATCTGGGCTGGTATTGGTTTGCGGTCCTACCGGTAGTGGTAAATCGACTACGCTGGCAGCCATGATCGACTACAAAAATAGAAATGCAACAAGTCATATACTAACTTTGGAAGATCCAATCGAATTTATTCACACACACAAACAGTCAATTATTGATCAACGTGAAATTGGTGTTGATACCAAGAATTTTCATAATGGTCTGAAAAACGCGATGCGCGAGGCGCCAGATGTTATCCTGATTGGAGAAGTAAGAGATGAAGAATCTATGCAATATGCAATTAGCTATGCGCAAACCGGTCATCTATGTATAGCTACGATTCATGGCAACAATTCTAAACAGGTTATTGAAAGGATCAGAAATCTGATACCAAATGAAATGCGTGATTCTGTTTTAAAGGATCTTTCCAGTGTTTTAAAAGGTATTATTTCTCAACGACTGGTAATGAGTAAATCTGGCAAGCGTGTTGCGGCTATGGAAATTATGTTGAAAGCGCCGGATATTCAGGAAATCATCCAGACAGGAAACCTGGTAAACCTTAAAAAGGCTATTGAAAAACATCATATGGATGGCATGATGTCCTTTGACCAATCATTATTCAAACTCTACAAAACAGATGTTATCAGCAAGGAAGAGGCACTTCATTTTGCAGAATCAAGAACAGATTTAAATTTACAAATGAGACTTTCTGAAACTGGTGGAAAAATGCAACAACCTTCTGTTGAAGGTTCTTCTAATGGTCCAAGTTTCTCAACCAAATTGTAATTTTTATCATTACTTCTTGAAAGCCACCATTCTTTCAAGTGGTATCAATGCTTTTTTAATTAATTCTGCATCAACATGAATCTCGTTATCATCTCTATCAAATACTTGAGATAACCTTTCAAGATCATTCATTTTCATCCAGGGACATTGAGCGCAGCTTTTGCAGGTAGCGCCCTCGCCCGCTGTTGGCGCTATAATCAATTCTTTCTCAGGAACGGCTTGTTGCATTTTGTAAAAAATGCCCTTGTCAGTTGCAACAATCAATTGATGTTGAGGCACATTTTTGGCTGCCTGAATTAATTGAGAGGTTGACCCCACAAAATCAGCCTGTTTAATCACAGAATCGGGAGATTCAGGATGCACCAGAACAGCGGCTTCCGGATAAAGTTTTATTGCTTTTTCAAGTGCCAGATGGCTGAATTCATCATGGACAATACACTGACCTT
>JAOUOC010000052.1 GCA_029880585.1 Gammaproteobacteria bacterium | reverse complement strand
CGCTTGTTAGTGGTAATTATAACAAGTTTGTAACACTTCATTGAAGGGCCCTTAGCTCAGTTGGTTAGAGCATCCGACTCATAATCGGCAGGTCCCCCGTTCAAGTCGGGGAGGGCCCACCATTTTCTACCTCATAACTCTTTTAAATATTGATTTTATTAGACCGACAGAGAGTGCTCTAGTGGTTAAAAAGAATGGAATCCAAAGCATCCTCAAATACTCGTCTGTATGGATTAATTCCACAATGGTTCATATATATAATAATTGTATTTTTAGAGGGTATCGCCTTGGCATACACACCACTACCGCCACCGTATCTGAAAGTCAAAGGATTATCCTCAATAAACCACCCAAGGCCATGACCAAAGTCTTTTTCACCATATGCATTAACATGAATTTTTAATGCTTCTCGCACAGTGGATTCCTTTAGTAATCTAATATTGTTATGCATTCCATTATTAAGCCACATTTGCATGAAGGTAGCGTAATCCTTTGCGGTCATCCAGAGCCCCATAGAACCATTATAAAATTTCCATGCCGGATATTCTTCAGCAGTCCACCACTGATCAAAACGATTGTCTTTTTCGTTCCATTGATATCTGGCAGGAACTCTGTTTTTCCATTGAACATCAGGTGTGTATTTAAAGAAGGTTTCGGTCAGGGACAGAGGCTTAACGATACGCTCCTGAATGAAAGATTCCAGTGATTGATTTGAAACCTTTTCAATAATTATGCCCAATGCACCATAATTGAAACCGGAATAGGCAAACTTCCCAAAGGTTCCCGTGTTCTTTTGTTTTGCCCAGTCCATGATCCAATCATTATGATTATCAAAATCTAGTACGCTATACCCGCCATTTCTATATTTACCATCATCACCACTAGACATTGCCAATAAATGTCTAATTAATACTTTTGAGTTTCCCTTGTAGCCTGGCAGGTATTTTGTGAGAGGATCATCCAGTGATAACTTTCCATCATCGGCTAACATTAGAATAGCGGTAGCAGTAAATGGTTTAGTCATTGACGCTACATTCCAAATGCTATTCTTTTTTAGCTCTTTTTTTTGCTCTCTATCCGCCCAGCCAAACGACTTGTGGAATAATGGTTTATTATTTTCAATAATTAATATCTCGGCACCAACCAGCTGCCCATTCTTGACGATACTTTCAACTGCCTTTTCTACAGGTTGAAATTTTGTTATTTGGCGATCGGCCGTTTTAACCAAAAAGGGAATAGACAGAATGAGTAATACTGAGAAAAAGTAGAATGATTTTTTCATTTTAAGTCTCCTTTCATATTTCTTTATCATCCATTAAAAACCAAAATCAACTTGATTAAAACTTCAGTCATGTGTTTCTGATTTCATATTATCACTCAACGCAGATAAATAACGCACGTCATCAGTAATAAATAGGAACCAATCAGGTAACTCTGAGAAGGTCGCCATCGCCATAGTATTGCGGCCATGCTAAGCGCACTCAGGGAATAAATTATCTGAAACGGTATACCAATGATTGCTTCAAATGCAAATGCCGCTCTTGAGACACCTGCTGCCATGGTGACAGAGCCTGCCAATAACATTGCTGTAGAGTGCGCCTCGAATTGTTTGTTGACCACAAATGCAATACCCATGGATGCATAAACAAGGGTTACAATACCCGTTGCCACGAACAAGAAGAGTACACTATTGGGCATTGGGGATTCTCCACCAATTGACATGGCGACACCACGTAGAGCAGCGTAGATAGAGATTCCTAATACAATGAGTGCTATTCGTCCTACTATCTTATGAATCGGATTTTTCTTGGCAGCTAGAACCATCTGAACAAAGAGAAGCATTGTCCATAAGGCGCCTGTTATTGGATGTAGCAATACGTGTGGTATACCAAAATGCGCCATAGCAAGGGCAAATCCCACTATAGAAAGAATAGCGTTTAAGGCAAATACAGGTATGACACGTCTGGTAAGATAATTCATTTTAAACTCCCTTTTATGATTATTTTGAAAGCTTATAATACTTGCTGTTCAAAAATTGATCAATATGTGGCCCGTATCAAGAATATCGTTGTAACAGGATAACTTCCAACCCATATTAACAACTACTATTCATTCAGCTCATCAGAAAGCATTTTCAACAGGGAAGTAACCATTTCTTTTTCCTCTGGAAGTAAGTCCAAGGCGGCCTGCATGGTGACATGCCATGAACGCAGCAACTCAACAACCTTTTGATCAGACTTTATATTGACCAGTATTTTATATATCGACTCATCCGGAATTGGAGCAGTACATTCAATGAGTTTTTGTTTGGCAAAATCTGAGTTTTGAAAACAATTAGTCCAAATATAATCAGTAACACTAATTGGAAACTTGCCTCTTACATAATTTCGATATGGCGGGTTGACTTTGAGTAAGGTCAGTGCGGCAATACCATCGTTAAATGAATAGTATTCAGCCAGGTTTTGCCTTAATTTCTGGCTTTTTAATAAAGACAAATGACCAGCTTGTTGTATTTCCCTGTATGTTATATCTGTAACTTCAAATGGTGAAATCTGACTTGCCTGAAAAATTGCTAGTAGGAAAGGCCAATGCTCATCAAACTTTTCATCATCTCCTTCCAGATATTTCAATGCTGTCACACCGTAATCACTTACTTGCTGTCAGAATATTTCACGTTGAATAATGTTATTTAAATCCGCCTGAAGGTCATCGTCTAATCGGTGCAGATATTCTTCTGCGGTACGTTGTTCATTCAAACTTCCCTGCCAGTTAGACACTTGTAAACCAAAAAAGATCCCCAGTATGACCACCATCATATCCAGTCCGACAGCAAACCAGTTTTGTTCTTTTATGTGTTGGGTGAAGCGTCTGAGGATCATGTTCAAATTCCTTTTTGATTATTTTCCGGAAATATATTACACGTTGTATGTTTAATGAGCAATTCCAAAAGGTAACGAATAACACCTGTATTAAAGCATCACTTTATGGAAAGTCTACGTTAGTAGACAGATTGAAATGTAATGAATCATCACCAGTGGTACCTTGAGTAGCCAAGGTTAATAAGTGAATTTCATCATGAGTGATGACCATCATGTTTCAATTAATCGTTTCTGTACTTATTTCTCGATTTACTTTATCAAGAGTATTCTTGTATACCGATACTATCCGGCTATTTTGGCTAACTAAATCAAATGCATAGTTTCGAACGGTTGAAATTGCATTATAAAAACGAGTATCTCCACAAAGCAGTTTAAAATCATATTTGATGTTTTCTAAAGACATAGATGCTGCTCCCCCTATGGGTTCATTAATCTCGTACGAGACAACACTGTCAACATAATTTATGTGAGGTAATAGCCGACCCTCTACTTGAGAAAATACACTAAGAACTGATTTGTGTGCTGCATGCATGGCTGAAATTTTCTCTCTTACCTCAACATTTTGTATAATATTCCATTTACCGGTCGAACGTAGTTCATCAATTGTTGTAGTCACAAGAAAAGCTGGAGTAGCCTTACCAAGCTGGTATAAACCTGAAGCAAACTCATCCTCGTTATCAGTTGAAATGTTGCATTTTTCAAGGCTTCTCAAGATAACAGTAGAACGATTAGCATTTCTCTGCATATATTCGATACCTTTTTCTGTTCTTTCTATTGATTCAAGAATATCTGCTTGTATCCGTTTAAGATAAAGTTTTTCTTCTGTCCTTGAAATTCTCTCTTCATTCCACTCGGTCAGTTGAAAACCAAAAAAGATCCCCAGTATTACCACCATCATATCCAGTCCGACAGCAAACCAGTTTTGTTTTTTGATATGTTGCGTGAAGCGTCTGATGATCATTATTTAAATTCCCCTTCTCTCAATATTATAAAATTAGTGTCTGTTAATTCGTTGGTAATTATCAATCGCTGAAATTGCCACAATTATTTTTGGTTTTATGTCCTCAGTTAAAAACTGAACATACCATTCGCTGTTCGATTTCGTTCTTCGTAATGCATTTCTTAATCTTGGTATAGCTATGTCTGGATCACCAATAAAGTCTTTACTCAGCTCATCCCAGTAATTTGTGACTATTTGTTGGTGATATACAAATATTATTTGATCGCTTTCATCTGCCACTACGATATGTCGAACATAAACACTATCATACAAGTCGGCTAAAACTAGCTGAAGTTCTGGATCTGATATCTTTTCCAGATATCCTGAATCTTTAATATTGCTGTAACCAGAGACTTTAGGGAAAAACGTATAAACGCGCCTGAAAGAACCGAACAAACTCTCATCAAGCGTCTGTTTGTCTACCGGTGTAGACGATAAGGCTAGCAACCCCTGCTTTGGTTGCTGTAGTTTTTGTTCTCTGTAGTCAGCAATACGGTCAAGATTTTCCAGATCTGCTTTCAACTGCCGCTTTACCACGTCCAGTTTCCGTAGAACCTCCTGATTGATGACACGTTCACTGGCTATTCCACCAATATAGATACCTATAAATACACCCACAATGACCACCATCATATCCAGGCCGACAGCAAACCAGTTTTGTTCTTTGATGTGTTGGGTGAAGCGTCTGAGTATCATGTTCAAATTCCTTTTTGATTATTTTCAAAGCTTATAATACTGGCTGTTCAGAAAATGAGCAAGCTGCTAATGATATAGAAGCAATATCCGAAGTTGTTATTTTATCCGAAAGACTCAAGTCGAGGAGAGCCCACCATTTAACTATTTTATTAGTGTTTAAAAAGTCATCTTTTTTTTGATTTTCTCCCTTGTAATAATATTATTTCTACTCATTAAACCTGAAATAATGATAGCGAATCATGAAAAATTAAGTTTAACGCGTACTTTAATTAGATAGCCCTATTTTTTGTGGTGTAATATTCTTTAATCTTGTAGTATGTTATATCCATGTTAAAACATCATGTAGTTAATAACTGCTTGTTTTACCTATAAAAATAGAGTTTTTAATAAACTTTGTATTTGTACTCTTTGTCGTTGTTGATAATGATATTGATATGCTTTTAGTAATATACAAAAAAAGTATTTTGATAGTTTTGTCAAGCGGTTGTTGATTTGAAAATATGAAGCGGAAATAGATTTTTAAAGATGAATAGGCTGAAAACAAAAAGATACAGGTTGTTTCTTTTTCCTGTCGCAGTTTTTGTGATCATCAATATCATTAGTTTTTTGTACTATATTTCAATTGAATCGAGCACAAAGGAATTGCTGGAAAGCTATTTTCATCATAATACCAGTGAATTAGCAGTTCAACTTAAATCCAAAATGAAAGATGATATAGACCGATCAGTGGCATTATCAGCCTTTCTCAAAACGTCTAAAAACATTTCACAAAAAGAGTTTGAACAATTTTCAAAGGTTATTTTAAGTCAATCTCCGGGAACACAGGTGCTGAAATGGTTGCCTGTGGTTAAAGAAGAAGAGCGTCAACAGTTTGAGGCTATGGCAAAAGAATCTATTATTGATTCGTATCAGATAAAAGAGTTTGATCAAACTAATCATCTGGTAAGTGCTTCCATAAGAAGTTACTACGTACCAAGTTTGTTTATTGTGCCTTATGAATCGAATAAATCCTTTTTTGGTTTGGATGCCATGATGCATCCTGCATCTGGAAATTCAATATTAAAAGCCATTAAATCAGGAAAGACAGCATTAAGCCCTGTCATGCAATTGCCTGGTGAATATGGTCATTCACTTTGTATTTTGATCTATACCCCGATTTATAAGGATGATGTTACATCACTTGCCAATTCAGATCCTGTTGATGTTTCAAAAGGTGTGGCGCTGGTTGCAGTTAATATTGAAAAACAGATTGAGATGGCATTTGACAATCTGGATGTTCAATATGCTATGAGCTACGGTTTGTATGATATTACCGATGGTAGAAATGAGCTGGCAGTAAGTGGTAATTCAGGAGAGAAAAACTTTTTTGATATCGATAGTAATATAACCTATGAGTCAAAAATAGAACTGTTGAATAGAGTTTGGTTGTTGAAAGTTGCCAGCGATCTTGAACAAATAAGAGCCCATAGTAATCTTCCATCATCACATTTGCTGACTTTTGGGATTCTGGTCAGTCTGATTATTGCGGTACTTTGCTATTTGCAATTTAAATACAAGCTTATGGAAAGAGAAAGTCGTGCCGGATTGATTGAAAATGAAAGAAGGCTTAATGCAGTGGTAGATTCTGAAAGCAAGCTGCAATTTGAATTAAAAAGGGGGCAAGACAGATTTACGCGTCTGGTCAGTTGTATAGAGTCTGAGTACATTATCTATACTTACGGTAATGATGGCGGCTTTTATTATGTGAGCGATTCACTTTCAAAAATTTTGGGATATTCACCAGCATACTTTAAGAACCACTTTTCTGAACATATGCCTGCTAATGAAACTAATATTAAGGCAAAGCAATATTTAAAATCTTCACTAAGCGGGCAAAGGGTAGCGCCATATCTTGTCAATATTTTTGATACAAAAGGACAACTTTTAACTTTTTCTATCACGGAACAACCTGTTATGGATCTGCATGGCAAAATAAAGGTTGAGGGGATTGCGCATAATATTTCTGACCGAGTGGAGAAAGAGCAGGCATTACAAGCAGCCAGAAGAGAGGCTGAGCGTGCTAATAAGGTTAAATCAGAATTTTTGGCCAATATGTCTCATGAAATGAGAACTCCAATGCATGGTATTTTGAGTTTTTCTCATTTTGGTATTAAAAATGCGGAAAAAGCAGAAAGAAGTAAATTGCAGCATTACTTTGACAACATCAATATCTGTGGTGAAAGATTGATGGTGTTATTAAATAATCTTCTGGATTTATCCAAATTTGAATCAGGGAAGATGCTACTTCAAGAGCAGGAAGTTATCTTGAACAATATATTTACCACATGTGCAAAAGAACAGGAGCAGCGTTTACACGACAGAGGATTAAAAATAATCTTGCAGCAGGAAGAGAATATCAGGCTAACAGCCGATAAGGAAAAAATTACCAGTGTGATCAGTAATTTTCTTTCTAACGCAATTAAGTTTAGTCATCCAGATTCGTCTATACTTGTTATAATCAAAACGGTAAATGATGGAAATGAAGCCAGTTTTTCAATAATTAATACTGGCGTTAATATTCCAGAAGACGAACTTGAGATTATTTTTGATCCTTTTGTGCAAAGTTCACATGTGAAAACCAATGCTGGCGGAACAGGATTAGGTTTGGCTATTTGCAAGAATATCATTGAACAACATAAAGGGAAGATTTGGGCTAAAAACAAAGATGATTCAAATGTTGAGTTTACTTTTGTTATTCCAATTACAGGGAAGTTTGGAGTTGTAGATGAATGATCAAGCGCATATTCTGATTGTTGATGATGAACCGCTAAATGTAGAAATAATTCAGGAAATTCTTGAAGACAAAAATTTTCAATTGAGTTTTGCTGAAAATGGTGAGCAAGCCATACAATTGCTAGAAGCAAAACCTGACAGCATTGATGTGGTTTTGCTCGATAGAATGATGCCAAAAATGGGTGGCATGGAAGTTCTTAAACGCATCAAACAACATCCTGTCCTTAGATATTGTCCCGTTATTTTTCAAACCGCCAAATCAAGTAGTGAAGAAATTGCTGAAGGTTTAAACGCAGGCGCACACTATTATCTAACCAAACCCTTTAATGAAGACGTATTGATGTCTGTGATTGGCACAGCCATCAGAGATCGGATGGACTACAAAAGGACTCAGGTCGATCTAAATGCTAATACTGCTTTAATGAAGTTGATGGAGCAGTCCTGTTTTAAATTTAAAACTATTGCTGAAGCAAGGAATCTGGCGGGTTTGTTAAGTCATGTTTTTCCTGAACCGAACAAAACAGTTATGGGTTTAACCGAGTTAATGGTCAATGCGGTAGAGCACGGTAATTTAAAGATTACCTATGATGAAAAGACTAAACTGAATGAGACTGGAAAGTGGGAGTCTGAAGTTGTTAAAAGGCTTGATATGCCAAAATACAAGGATAAATTTGCTTTGGTAACTATTAACTGTACTAAAGATGTGTATGAAGTGATCATTGAAGATCAGGGGAATGGTTTTGACTATAAAAAATATCTTGATTTTGACCCGAACAGAGTTATGGACAATCATGGTCGCGGTATAGCAATGGCTAATAATATTTATTTTTCGGAAGTTGAATATCAAGGGAGAGGAAACATTGTGCATGCCAGAATTTTCCAGGAGGAAGAAGAAAAGAAACAATAATATGATTGACTATTGTTAATCATCAATATCAAAGAAAAATTTCCGCATACGCCACATCCAGATACCCAAATATCCCGGAAGAGCATATAAAATCCCTAAAACAATCAAGGTTGATAATAAGTAAAAACTCCATTGGTTTTGAAGCTCACTGGTAAATAACATCAATAATACCCCTGCCAAACTCGTTAAGGTTCCAGTTAGCAATTGTTTAATTTGTTGCTTTGGGGTTAATGCCATTTGGCGAAGGTGTTGGGTGATTGCTGTTTTGATATCCATTTCAATCCGAGTGATGAGGAGAAATACTAAAACTCAATTGAGCTTTATTTCTGATAACTTGCCTTCTTGTTGCAGCGAAGTAAAAGCAAGTGAATTACCACTAAAGTCGTCCACTTCCAGATCAAATTGTTGAAGATCTGAATCGGCCGGCCAGTTTATATGTTTAACGTTATGAGCAATGGCTGCCTTCTCCAGTTTTTTTCTGATCACCGAAAACTGCTCTAATGATAAATAACAACCAAATTCAGTTTGTTTATCTCTTTTTTTAAATTTTGCCTTACCATCAACGAATGCTGAAAGTTGGTTACCAAAAAAATCCAGCTCAATTTGTTTTTGATTAGCGGCTTCTTCATTGCAGCCCAAAATTTCACAGTAAAATTTGCGCGTGCTTTCCAGATCCTTGACTTTAACCTTTAAATGAAATGGATTGATTTGAGAGCCCATGGGTTTAGTAACCTCTTGCTAAATCTGCCTGATTAAGCAGATTTTTTCCCTGTTTCATACGATGGTAATTTTCTATCAATTGTGGTGCGACTGATTTTGGATTAGACACACTGGAACAGTGCGGCGTAATTTTAATTTTCGGGTGTTGCCAAAAGGGGTGTTCAGCTGGCAAAGGTTCCTGATTAAAAACATCCAGAAAAGCCAGATTAAGATGACCTTGGTCCAAAACGTCTATCAGGTCCTGCTCAACCACGTGAGCGCCTCTGGCAACGTTGATCAAACTTGCGCCTTCTTTTAGTTGATTGAGTGTCGTTTTGTTGATTAAGCCTCGCGTGTTATCTGTCAGCGGCAAAAGACAAATTAAAATATCTGTTTTAGCCAAAAATTGCTCGAGTTCTGCTTCACCAGTGAAGTTCTTTATTGAATCAATTTGTTTTGGAGTTTGAGACCAGCCAATAACATTAAACCCAAATTGTGCCAGACGACTTCCACAATACCCACCTAATTTACCAACGCCCATCATGCCAACTGTCATATCACCAATTTTACGTGGTTTTTGTGGTTGCCAGTTTGAGTCTTGTTGTAATTTTTCATAAACATCGAATTCGCGATAAATTTGTAGTGCTGCAGTACATACATATTCAAACATTGATTGTTCAAGGAGTGGATCGACAACTCTTAAAACAGGAATATCTTTTAAAAAATCTTTTTCCTTTAAAAAATGGTCAACGCCAGCGCCTAATGAAGAAACAGCCTTTAAATTGGGATACTCTTGCAAGCTCCCTTCAGGGTGCTGCCAACATAGTGCCATTTCAATTTTTGATTTGTCTTTTTCGTTAGGCCAGATTTCAATTTCGACATCTGGATCAACCTCATTCAAGGTTCTTTGCCAAACTTCCGGACTTCTTGTGCTGATAATAGTAATTGACATAATTGTTTTAAAATGACGAATTCAAGATAGAATAAATTACCTTTTAGCGTATTAAAAATCAACGATAATCGTAGAATTTAAGGTTCTTAGAAGATAAGATACTTAGTTCGGTGATGATTCTTCAGGGGGCACAATGTCAGGCAAATCCTGTTGGGGTAATAACAGATCCTCCAGAAAAAAGGCCGATAACTGACTACGCCCCGAGAATCCCGCTTTTGCGTAAATAGAAGTGGACTGGGCTCTCACCGTTTTTTCGCTTGTTTCTCGCAATTGGCCAATCTCTCTGAGGCTTAAGCCTTTCAATAGCAAAAACGCAATTTCTTTTTCAGAATTGGTCAGCTGCCAAACATTCAGTTGTTGGTTGATAGAATGACTTAAACCTTGCAAATAATTATGTGCCTGTTTTTTCCAGATTTTGGATTGTTGGCGGAGATCTTCAGATAACTGCTCTTCCAATTGGATTTTGCGCTTGAGCTGAAAGTTGTCTTTTACCAGCCAGAAAACGCCAAACAAAGAAATCGCCGCAATCAGTGCTTCAGTAAATAAGTGCCACCAGTAAGTGCCGCTTTTGGCATCTGTGGCCAAATCAATCAAGGCGACCAAGCCCACTAATAATAAAATGGTGGCAATGAGATTTTTTTCCTGATTGGTCACAGGAGATTTGCCTCGATAAATTTGCCCAGACTAATCTTCATGTTCCTCTTCCTCTTATTCATGATCGTCATCATCATGGTCATCATCGTGATGCTTTGAAGATTTCTCGTGTTTTTCATGATGCTCATCTTCACCAAGCTGTAATTGATAAGTAAAAACCTTTAGGGTTTGTTCTTTATTATCATAGCTATGAAATAAATGAAAGGCGCTTAATATCATCAGAAGAGAAAAAACAAGGGATACTATCTTTGCGGGTTGTTGAACTGGCTTTTCATCTTCTATTGGTTGTTTGCTGCCATGAATCATGCTTAAAGACAGATTATCACGAAATTTCATTTGGTGGATAACCAAACCCGCCAAATGAAAAATTACAGTGAACAAAAACAGATTGGCAAACAATTCATGAACATCTTCAAAAAAATGCTTGTTGATATGATTGGCCATCAGCAAACCGGTGGTCGCCATAACAAGAATCGATATGAAAATGATGATGGCTGAATAGCTGGAGGCTGGGTTGTGTCCGGCATATCGTTTGCCGCCGCCTTTTATAGAATCTTTAAAGTATTGTATCAGTTGTTGAGGTTTTAACAGAAAGGCGGAAAATCTGGCATGGCGAGAGCCGATGAAACCCCAGATAATTCGAAATATCAACAAGCAGAGCAGCATTAAGCCAAACAGCATGTGATAGGGAAACAGACTGGATTCATCATCAACCGTGTTGGCAATAGCAAAGGCAGATGTAAATAAAATGGCGGTTAACCAATGATAAATACGGGTTGGAATATCATAAATTTTCATGGTGTTTCTCAAGTAAAATAAAGCAGTACGGCAAATTATGCGTGGAACAAGATTGTTTTTCATGGGGCAAATGTTGTATAAGTGGTAAAAACAGATTCCTAGAGCGCAAGCAACATGCTAAAACTTAAAATTCCACCGCCCATTTATACGTTACTCACTGCGACTATCATGTGGTGGCTTAATCAACATTATCCTTTGAAGGTTTTGTTTGAAGGTAACTGGACATTGATGGGATATGGTTTTATTGCGTTTGGTTTGTTGTTTGATAGCACTGCGCTGGTCAAATTTATGCAAAACAAAACCAGTATCAATCCCATTAAACCGGAAAAGGCGAGTCAATTGGTAACATCCGGTTTATATCGACTAACCAGAAACCCCATGTATTTTGGGTTGTTATTGTTGTTAACCGGATGGGGAATTCTATTGGGCAGCCTTGCTCCTTTGTTAATGATACCATTGTTTGTCTGGGTGATAACATCGCAGCAAATCAAGCCGGAAGAAGCCATCCTGCAACAGAAGTTTGGGCAAGCCTATCTAGATTACAAGCAGCAAGTCCGGCGATGGATTTAACACTCAAAAACCAGCGCTTGCAGGTTGAAATCTTGCTTCGTCTGTTGTTTATTGGTTTGTCTTTTCTGTTTCATGCACATACTCATTAGACTATCTATTTAAATTTTCCATCCGAGCTCTTTAATCGAGAATATGATACTAACCTGAAAGGCTTTAAGGTGATTATGTTTCTGCTCATTTAATGAATCACAATGTCAGTTTGATCAGGCATTTTGTCTTGTAACTATTACTATTCGTACAGTTAATCAATAATTAAACTTTTAAGTAATTTTTTAAAAAGTGAGTGATAATTCTATGCAGAACAAATTTATAGCAATACAATTCATAGAATGGGTAATATAATAAAAAGTCGCATAAAGTGTTTATTTCTGACTGATAGGGAGATGGAAAATGATAAAATATTTTGAAAATTTGGCAAAAGCCTTATTGGGGCTTTCCTATTCAGAGTTGGCCGCTTCTGAACAAAAAGTAATAGACAGTATTGCTGAACAAACCACTGTGGCAGAAAATGTTAATGACTCATTTGGTGAGCAATTAACTTTTGGTCAAAGAATTGCAGATTCTGTAGCTGCTTTTGGTGGCTCATGGCTTTTTATCAGCCTGTTCTTTCTTTTTATTATTCTGTGGATTTTAGTCAATAGTTACTGGTTTTTAGGTGAAGAGTCTTTCGACCCCTTTCCCTTTATACTACTCAATCTGGGGCTTTCTTCTCTGGCAGCCTTTCAGGCACCAATTATAATGATGTCGCAAAATCGTCAGGCAGCAAAAGACCGTATCAAGCAGGAAGCGGCATATCAAATCAACCTTAAACTGGAACTGGAAATTATGCGTCTGCATGCAAGATTAGATGAAATGAATAAAGGTAAAAAATAAATGAATTGGTTAATTATTGCAGGAATTATTGTTGCCTATATGGTTTCAGCCAAGCTGATTTCAGCTTTTATCGCCAAGTTCGGCAAAAGAAAAAATATACGCATTTACAGAATCAAATATATCAGCAAAACCATCAAAATCACCTTGATGTTTATTAGTATATTTATGGTACTAATGTTTCTTGGCGTAAAATATTCTCAGGTCACCGTTTTTATATCTTCTGTTTTTGCAGTTGCCGGTATCGCTTTATTTGCTCAATGGTCAATCTTGAGCAACATTACCGCCAGCTTGATCATCTTTTTCGCTTTTCCCTACAGAATGGGTGACAAGATAAAAATTGTTGATTCTGATGATGAAATTGTTGGCGTGATTGAAGAAATAACCCTTTTTCATGTGATTATACGCAGAGGTGAAGATTTGATTACTTATCCCAATAGTCTTATTTTGCAAAAGGCAGTGATTAAGCAGATGCCACAAAAAAAAGAGAAAAAGGTGGGAACTGAAACAACAACAGAACAAAAAAGCTAATCGTCTTTGACAAACAGGAAACATTCAAAATGGTTGCGCTGGTTGATCCTGCATTATACAGTGACAGTTCTGAAAAAGGACGTCAGGGAGATATCCATTTATTTGAACAAATTGCTCAAGATATAGAAAGCAAAGGTTACAGTATTCATCCTAATGCTTTGCCAGATTATTTGGTC
>JAOUOC010000241.1 GCA_029880585.1 Gammaproteobacteria bacterium | reverse complement strand
GCATGGCTTTCTCTGTTGATGAAGAAGCTATCAAATCGAATTTAAAACATATCTATGATGAATACCAAATCTGGATCGGCCCTGAAGGTGCGGCGACCATAGCGGCATTGGAACAGGCAATTGAGCATGATTTGATTCAGTCAGGAGATAAGGTGGTTGCCTTTAATACCGGTTCATTTGAGAAGTATTTACCGAATATCAGACCGATTATTTTTTAATCTTGATAGCGATTAAAGCAATTAAAATAATATAAAGTAAAGTAGATTAAGCCAGTTATTTCTTTTGTTTGAAGTAACTGGCTTTTTTATAGAAAAGAATCTGGTTCAGTTCGACTATTTCAACTCGATAATCGCATTAATTTCAACGGCAATATTACTCGGCAAACTATGCATACCAACCGCCGCTCTTGCACCCTTACCATCTTTTCCAAAAGCCACAACAAAGAGATCTGAGAAACCGTTTATAACTTTAGGTTGCTCCTTGAAATCAGCTGATGTGTTAACCATACCTATAATTTGCAATACCTGCTTAACTTCAGACAACTCCCCTACTGCATCCTTGATGGTCGCCAACATACAAAGCCCGACGTTCTGCGCTGAATCATAGCCCTGTTTTACCGTTAAATCCTTACCCAGCTTGCCTTTTACATTAGTAACGCAATCACCATGACCTGACAAATACAATATGTTTCCAGCACGACGCCAGGTGACATAATTGGCAACAGGCTTTGCTGGAGCTGGCAGTTTATATCCTGCTTTAGCAAGCTTTTGCTCAGGCGTGGCGTTATTGTTTTTAGTTTCAGATGCGTACAGATTAATGCTTACAACTGCAAAAATGATTGATAGAAGATATTTCATCTGTTTTACCTTTTAATATTTAAGAAATAAGTAGATTTAAAATAAATCAATTATTCTTATTTGTCTACGCAAGATTAAAACCTTTAATTTTATTTGCTTGATGGATTGTTCACATTTTGATCAATTTAATGGTATGCTTTGCTCCTCAAAATGAAGGAACATTACATTGAGCCTGATAAAAGAACTAAAAAGAAGGAATGTATTCAAGGTTGGCGTTGCCTATCTGGTTGTCAGTTGGCTAATCATTCAGATAAGTGCTTTGGCTGTACCTGCCCTCAATTTACCAGCAATGGTCAATACGCTGGTCTTCTATTTTTTGCTTATCGGTTTTCCTGTCGCTCTTTTGTTTGCCTGGGCTTATGAATTAACACCTGAAGGTATTAAAAAAAGCAAGCATGTAGAATCTGAGGCTTCAATCACCCATTTAACCGGACGTAAAATAGACTTTATTATTATTGGGGCTTTGATTCTGGTTATTATCGGATTAAGTTATAGCCATTATAATCAAATGCCTATTGAGCAAAAGCAGGACAATGTAGGCCTGTCAGAATCAGTTTCCATCGCCGTCCTCCCCTTTGCGGATATGAGTCCCGATAAAGACCATGAATATTTTTCTGATGGTATTTCGGATGAAATTCTTAACTTGCTAGCTAAAATCCCTAAACTACGTGTAACCTCTCGCTCATCAGCCTTTTCATTTAAAAGCGTTAATCCAAAGCCTGGCATCCCTGAAATAGCTGAAAAGCTGGGTGTTAATCATGTTCTTGAAGGTAGTGTGCGTAAATCCGGCAATCAGGTTCGTATCACGGCACAATTAATAGATGCTGCCAGCGATAAACATTTATGGTCAGAAACCTATGACAGAAATTTAAGTGATATTTTTAAGGTTCAAGATGAAATATCTGCTGCCATTGTTAAAGCGCTTAAAGCAAAATTAGGTATTAATATTGTTTCTCACTCAAGTAATTCGCAGAGCATAAATCCTGAAGCTTATGATTTATATTTACAAGGGAAGCAAGCTTTTGAAAATGGCTCATTTGAAGGTTATGAAGAAGCTATAGACTTGTATAAAGCATCACTTGAAATTGAGCCTAATTTCGAAAACTCACTATTGGGATTGGCTACGACGCAGTTAAGACAAATTGGTACGGGGAGTAAAAAATTTAACCCTGAAGTATTAATCGAAACAAAGCAATTGGTGGATAAAGTATTGGAGAAAAATCACAATTCAGGTGATGCCTACGTTATATTAGCAATGATGGAAAGTTTAAAAGACAGTACAAATAGATCTTTAATAAAAAATTACATTAAAGAGGCCTACCGACTCGACCCTTATAATGCAGAAATTATTGCTACGTACGCCGGACTACTCGGCAAAAAAGATGAAGAAACTGTCAAAGCTCTTTTTAAAAGAGCTGAAAAAATAGATCCTCTTAATGTAAATATCTTACTTACTAAAGCAGGTTATTTAGAAAATAGACTAAATCAATACAATGATGCAGAGCTTGCTTATAAAAAGTCAGCAAACCTAAACCCCAAAGATCCTAACAGTCAATTTTTATTATCAGTGTTATACGCACATAGGCTAGGTGATCTTTATGCTGCAATAATTTCGGTAGAAAAAGCTGGTGATATAGATCGTGAAGATCCCGATACAGGTATTCACTTATCAAGGTATTATTTATCGTTAGGTGATGGAATACGTGCGCTGGATTATGTTGATCAGGCAATCAGTCTTATGCCCAATTCTGGAGAAGCCTTAATGACTAAAGTAGCAGTTTTAACTTATATTGGAGATAAAAAACAAGCATTGGAATTGCTCAATACAACATTAAACAATTCAGATGTTTTCTATCGACGTAGCTCTAAACACGGTCTACTACGCCTTGGTGCAAAATTATTGATTGAGCAGGAAAAATATCTAGAAGCCGAATATTTACTTCTAACATATTTCCCAGATTTAACAAATTATGATTTCAGTCAACCAGCTCTGGAATACGATGAGATTGCGATGTATAGCCCAGTACTATCCAATATCTATCGTATCAGTGGACGTAACGCACAAGCTCAATCTGTATCGACGCGCAATAAGACTATTGATAAAGCTTTACTGCTGGACGATAAACGTCGTCTAAATGGATTGGATTATATAAGGCTTGCAGATACTGGAATGGGTCGTCTTAGAGATGAGGAGGTTATTGAGTATCTTGAAGCTTCATTTGATGAGGGCTTTTATGGGGATTGGCGTTTATTTGTCATGATGAATCCTGTATTTAACCCGCTACATAATCACCCTCGATATATCGCACTGGTTAAACGTTTTGAAGATGAAATGGCACGTCAATTGGCTTTGGTTAATGCCAGAGAACTCCAATATAACAAAATGCAAGACAAATCACTGTAAATTCAATAGGATAGAGAGCTTTGTTAAAGCTATTTCTACACAATATGTTCAGTTAAATCTATATTCTTTAATCATTTTTTTTGAAATTTTTAATTATTTTTTTGCAAAAATAAAAATATGAACTACATTTTGTAATAGAAGTGCGATATATGTGTTTAAGTCTGCATTTTGTTGTTATTGTTTCATAGTTGTTATTTTAGTTGTAATCAAAGGTTATCAACTTCCCCTACCCAGGTCGTCATACCCTAAAACCTGGGTTTTTTTTGCCTGAAATTTGAGTTCGCAGCTTATTTTATATTGTCAAAAGCCTATTTTCGTTTGAATAAACGTCTGTAGTTTTCTGTGGTTTTAAGACAAAAATCTTCATATTTGATTTGCCGCAAGCCTGCGATAAATTTGGCTACGTCAGCAACATGTCTTGGAGAGTTTGGTTTGCCGCGATATGGCACAGGTGTTAAATAAGGACTGTCTGTTTCAACCAGAATTCTGTCTTCTGGAATTACTTTTGCTACTTCCTGTAGTTCTGCGGCATTTTTAAAGGTCACAATACCGGAAAAGGAAATGTAAAAGCCCATCTCCATCGCCTTTTCAGCCATTTGTAAGGATTCGGTAAAACAATGCAATACGCCACCAACTTTATCTGCGCCCTCTTCTTTTAAAATATCGAGGGTATCTTGCTGAGCATCTCTGGTATGTACTATTAATGGCAGTCCGCTTTCAACTGAAGCTCTGACATGGGTTCTGAACAAATCCTGCTGC
>JAOUOC010000240.1 GCA_029880585.1 Gammaproteobacteria bacterium | reverse complement strand
TACTGAATACGCCTGTTTTGCAGATACAATTTCAAACGCGGGTGATTCATCTAATAACTTAATACGTAAATAGCGCGAATTTACATTAACCAGATTGATTTCATTTTTCTCTGTTCTCATGTCCTGTTGCACCAATTGCGCCAATACTTCTCCTCTTGCAAGTGATGTCCAGATTTTCATGTCATTACTCTGGTCAATATCAAACCTTAAAAATCCTGTTTGCATTGCTGGTGTCGTTTGAAATAACAGTTTTCTTTCTGAATTAAGAGCGCCTTCACCCAAATCAAGAATGTATCCCATTACCTGATTTTTTACATGCGTGTTGATGGACTGGATCTCACTTAATCTATCAGAATGATCGTATTTAAAGGTGACAGTATCGGTTTGACTTGCAAAATACTTCTGCTCACTCAAAGGATAAAGAACTACGTCATTGGTGTGGCTTGTTGTCTTTATAACAACATTGGAAATTTTAAATGGTAGCGGATTATCATCAGCATCAATTATTTTGATATCTGACAGATTACTTGTTTGGCTATATTGGTAAACATCCTCGGTAATAACAAACTGTTGAACCACATCCTTACCATTGGGGATAATAGTTTGATAAAAGATTTGTTTCTGTGTATCACTATCATTTTGTTCAATACTTTCCTCTTTTGCGAAACCTGAAAGTAATAACACTATTAAAATTAACAATCCCGAATCTTTTATAAATTTTGGAAAACTCAATTTAGCCATTATTTTGCTCCAATTGTTGCTTATCATTTTGTCTGGCGGGAAGTGGTGAAAAATACCCCACTATCAACAACAATAAACCAACCACCACAAACGAGACAATTCTTTCTATGCTACTACTGTTAGCAAGATCGACAGTAAACAATTTAAAAACGACAACAGCTAGCAAACAGGCTCCTCCAGCCCAAATTTTTCTTGAGATTTTTCTGGTACCAATAACAGTACCGGCTAAACCCAGCACTGTCCAAAAAATAGATATCGATGTCTGTACCAGAATAGAAGCATAAAGTTTATTAAATTGATAAGGCACGTCATACCAAATATGAATACTTCTTAACAAAATCACATTCAGCCAGATAAACCCCATCACAATGGCAAACAGCTTAATGCCATCCAGTGTAAATACCAGATCCATTTTGGCAAGCCTTAACATTGGTATCATCATAAACACCAGTAAAATACCCTGGACAATATCCAGAGAGTTAAGTATGGGTAAATATAATAATGATTGTGAATCATTTGGATTGCTAAAATTAAGAACAAAGGACCAATAAAGTCCCGCCAACATCAGCACATTAACACCACCAATGGCATAAGTTGAAAAATGTTTATTGATTGGCCAAAGCTTTGCTCTGCTCAAAAGTGCAAACCAGAAAATAATTAATATTCCATAGATACTGACGCCATCTGCTGTTCCTCTTAATTCAAGATAACCAGTTAGCCATCGTATCTCGACCAGTGAAAAGAGCATGATGGAAATCAGTTTAACAAAATGTAATGCTTCGATAGCGGCAGGTTGATAAAGAGTTTTTGAATCAGATTCACCTCGTTCACGATAAAATAAACAGGCATAAAAACTGGCTATAGCGAATATCCATACAGTTGATTGCCATGAATCTATCAGATGCTTATGCACCATCAGGTGCGCAGTGGCAACAATGAACAACAACATCAAAGTAAGCCACATTAGATGACTTAACTCTCTCCATGAATAATAAACTTCCAATGCAAACCATAAAATTCCGCTCAGACTAATAGCCAACACCAGATAATTTGTTTGATCATAAACAGGTAAGAATTGGATAAGCTGAGTTCCTCCACCAATATACCACCACATCAACCCCCACACTAAAAACAGGAGATAGCTTTGAGATTCAACATTTCGAAGAGATTTTTTTCTTTTCCACATTTGGAAACTGCTAAACAATGCCGCAATGGCAATGAATAAAATGCCTAACAACTCTGAATCAAACAGCGCGGTTTTAGGCTGATGGCTACCTGTTTCCGCAAGAAAAATAATGCCGCCAGCAAATTGCAAAAACGCGCCAAAATATTTGGGAAACCATCTTGATTGTCTGAGTCCAATCCAGACAAGACCGGCACCCTCAATAGCCCATGATGCAGAAGTCCAGTAGCCATCCAATGCAAATGGTATTATCAGGGAGACAAAAATTATGCCCAACGCCAAATGCGCTTCAGCAATAATTTTCATAGGTTCGTTTCGCCCTTTTAGTACAAAATAAGCGGTGGCAATGTAATAACCGCCCATTGCAAATGCGCTCCAGGCCAGACCATATTCGAAATGATGAACCATTGATGCCTGAAGACTAAAACAGATCAATGGCAAACCAAAGACTAATGTTGAATCTACATAACCTTTTAATTCAGGTTTCTGCTTGCTGGCAAAAAGCAAAGCTATAAGACTGTACAAAACAAAATAGATAATCAGAAAAGGCTCTGTCGTAGCAAAATGTTCTGCCTGATACTTAGTCACACCCCAGAGAGTTCCAATTAAAAATGTGAAGACAAAACCGGTTAGATTCAAAATTCGCCATGATTTAAACCAGGCGACTGCAAATATGCCAACATTTAAAATTAGATAATAGCTAAATAATCCTATATGACTACCTGAGCCGGTGGAAGTTAAAACCGGTGCCAAAAAACCACCTATAACTGATAAGACAGCGAGTGCAAGCGAACTTTGTAATACCGCCAAAGTCATTGCCAGAGCACTAAAGACCACCAGCAATCCAAATGCCAGCATTGCCGGAACCAGCGTATAAAGTCTGAATGACGCGAACAGAGTAAGATACAGGATGCCAACCGCCGCTCCCTGAAGAATTAACCCATAGCCCTGATTCTTATCTTTTAATTTCCAGCCAAAAATAAGTAATACTATTGCACCCAAAGCAACCAGCATCAAGCGTACTTCCATTGGAACAGTAATGCTTTCTGCAGCGTATTTCAGTAAAAAGGCAATACCAAAAAAGAGAATAATAGCCCCCACTTTAACCACTACATTTCCGTGGGAGAAATAATCTTTTATGTAGTCAGTCAGTTTTGAAAAAGGATCAGATTCCTGATGCCGATGTGCTTCATTTGATGGTTTTTGATTGATATTATTTCTATCAGTAGAGGGAGTTTCCTGTTGTTTCACAATTGGTGGAATTGATGTTGCCTCAATTTTTGCTTCTTCTGGAGCAGGAGACTTGGCTACAGATGGAATTCGATAAGCTTGTCGAACGTTATCTGTCTTCGCTTCCTGAACGGGAATTTGCTCAGATACTTTAACTGCTCTTTTTTGAATCGAATCAGGTTGTTTATTTTTTGTTGATAGATAATCAACTTCAAATATCAGGTCTCTGACATTTTTTGATAACTGGTTTATCTTTCCAAGTAAAAAACCTAAAAATGCCCCCAATAAAACAAATTCAAATCGACTGAAAATAACAAGTCCTGCTATTCCGCCTAAAATAACATATAAGATCATTAAACACCGTCCATTGTTTTTTATTTATCTGATCATACTAGCTAGTTATTAGATGATTCACAAGTTAAATATTGCCTGAAAATCGGGCTTCCCTCAAGGATATTCAGGAACAAAAAAGGGGCTAAAAAGCCCCTTTTCATTCATACAATGTTGTTTTAATACATACACACGCCTGTTGGGAATATTGCTTTAAGCATTACAATATCCTCAGGTAATGGTTGCCAGGTACCGTAGACACCTGATGTTATAGCATCATCAACAGATTGTAATTCACACTTGAATATTTCACCTGAAATCGGTCCACCAGCAATAATTCTTGAGGTGCTGTAGATGGTATATCGCTGAGTACATGCACCATCTACATTACTATCAATAATACCATCCCAAACATCATCGCCAGAGGCCACAAGTGTTCCGGCTCCATCAAAACAGGAATCTCGTGCATCATCAGGTCTGTTTGCCGCAATAGACATCTCAGGATTAGCCTTGATATTAGCCATCCAGCGATCAAGTACATCAAGCGCGTAAGGTGTTGGATCATGTAATGGTGCGCCTGGATCAACGAACCAGATC
>JAOUOC010000239.1 GCA_029880585.1 Gammaproteobacteria bacterium | reverse complement strand
GGTGTTTGACCACGTGCAACTCGCGAAGCATTATAAATATGGATCGCTTCATCACCAAGCGGGATACCCCACAGAAAATAGAGGGATACAATCGTCTGAAAACCAAGCAGTATCCAAAGAATATAGCTTGTTGAGCCGAAAGGTAAGAGTTTATGCAAAAATATTATTTCCTGGCGATGATTACAACGTTCCAGCACCAAAGGCGAAGAGGAGGGAAAATTGCTAACAGTATTCTGTCAAGAAATTCGAGTGGGCGATATATTTTTTTCCATTTTTCAGCCTCATCGATCACAATCTTCCAGTACCTTTCCTTATTTGGTTCTCGTTTCTGAACAAGAGCCATGATCACAAATATAATCAAGGTTGTTAACCAAAAATACCGTCGATTTACCTTAGAGAACATCTCATTATACAAACGGAGATCTTTCCATCGCAGTGGATGCTCATCCTCTGTCCTTACATCCATTGCACGTTCCCTGTAAATATTTATGGCGGGGTTATAAGCAATCGGATCCCATGTAACCAACAATCCTCCCTGCTTCAGATGCTTATGAAATTGATGTAATGCTGATTCGATATCTACATGATGGAGTAGATTGCCAGCATAGATGATATCAAAAAGTTCCCCCTCAGGCAGGCCGAGCCCTTCAGCAGTAGCAAGATGTACATCGACAGAAACCTTATATCTCTCTGCCAAAGCGGACGTAACACGCAGCATTCCCGATGAAATATCTACAGATGTAACCTTGGCACCCTTTAGTGCTAAATAAACACTGACCTCGCCAAGACCACATCCCACATCAAGCACACGTTTTCCTGTCAAATCTCCAAGCTCTTGATAGATATATCGCATCTCTGGTGCCGTGCATACTTCATTTGCTCGCATAACATCAATCTGGCTAATGTCTACTGAGTCTGCCCAATCATCATGAAATTGCTCTTCCTTTTCATACCGTTCCATTTCACTATCATGTGTAGATGGAGGCTTGGTTATGTGTGTTGCCTGATGATGTTTTAACATTTGTTGTGCTGCCTTTATGAATACTTCATAATTAGTGTCTCTCACGTGATCTTCAGCAAACATTAATAAAGCTTCGCCTTGCTGTCTAATCATGTTTTCAGAATCACCCCGAAGATAAAATCTTACCTTAGTAAGATCAATATCTATGTAAGCTGTGTCGGATAATTCAGAAAACACTTCCAGTTTTGTTCCTGTTGGTTCGAATCGAAAGTTATCAATACACTTATTCCATTCGATTTTCTCAGCATGAGGAAGATTGGAAGACAATTCTCTACAAGCGCTTAGAAAGTGAAATTTAGCACTTTCTACTTTTAATTTCTTTCCCATTAATTAGCCTTTTGCTTACTTTGCATACGGCCCCGCACCTCTGTAGCAATTTCAAGAGCCTGCTTACCGCTGATAGGCCATGGCTTTGGTGGTGGAGAACTCAAAAAAGTATGTGCTCTTTGTAAAGTGGCCTTCAAAAAACGCATGGAAATTGTCATCTCAGGATAGCTTCCATACATACATCCCTCGCAAGCTTTCGCAACTGCGTAAGTTTCCTGTCGTAACAATTTACTCCGATAAGTTTTAGGAAAATCTTTTGCGTAAGTATAAAAAACTGATTTTGTACGATGATCACAACATGGTGCAAATTGTCCATTCGGTAAAATCGCAAAATAGAGATTTGGGGTATCACAAACTCCTCCATTGCGCTCCCTCCAGCCCACTGGTTCCCCCCGAACAAAATTAAGGATGTCATCTAGATATTGATCGCTATCATACAGAAGATAGCCTTCCTTGCGCATAGCCCTAACTCGTTCAATCAGATTTTCTACACGGTGAAAATAGTCTTCAGTGAATCGTTGATCTTCATCAAAAGAACGAAAACCTCTAGGTTGAGAAAGCTGCGTCACGTGCGTAGGTACTAATGAAGTAAACCAACCAATTTCACTACCAAATTCAATGACACTTTCTATATCATCAATATTATCTTTCTGAAGCACACAACCTAGAGAAGCAAATGAATCTTTTAGGGGCAGTCGTTCCATAAACATCCCCATTGTCAATATTGCTTGTTCCCACGTTCCTTTAAACCCACCATTAATGTGATCCTGAGAGTCTGGTGTAAGTGAATCTAACGAAATTGAAATATCCTTCCCACCTGCTTTAATTACACTATCAATCTGTTTCTCAGAAGCAAGTCCATTCGTCTGCATCCTCACATGGATTCCTCGTGATTCAAATGCTCTGATAATTTCAGGAAGATCATGACGAAGAAATGGTTCTCCCCCAGTTAACAACACTATCGCAACACCTAGTTGAGCAAGGTTCTCTGCTATCATCTCGATCTCAGGTAAGGTACATTCGCGCAGATCAGAGTTTGAGTAAATAATATTGCATTGTTGGCAGGTAAGGTTACACCTTGCTGTTATATAGAATTGTACATAAATAGGTACATTCTTTAGTAGCAATGCCTGAGCAAGGGATTTTCGTGAAAGCGAAGAAAACATTATTTCAGTTCAGAAGAATGTGCGTCTAGTAAAATAATTTGCTATGAATGAAACCACATTTGACAGAACCTTTGCCAATAGATGTGGTATAGCAGCCCAGTATACCAGTAACGAAAAAACAATTAATCCTACAATAATTATAACCCCGTTAGCACTAAGTGATAAAATCACATCCTTTATTATTGGAAACTGGCCAGGTGCAAAAAAACGCCTCAACAATAACACATTTGCAGTGCCCCCGATTAAAAAAGAGGCTATATAAGCCAATAATAAATTTACTCCGCCTGCTGTCAATAACATATATATTATCAAATCAATACTATAACCAATACATACCACCACCGTGTAGGTGGTAACCGAATTATTATATATTCCGTTTTTCAGCAATGACATACAATGGCCGCCCTTTGGCTTCATCAAAAATACGGGCTACATATTCACCAACAAGTGCTATCAGCAAAATTTGTACTCCACCAAAAATAATGACTGTCAGAATGGTTGCTGTGACACCAGCAACTGGAACGTCAGTAAACAACTTTAAATAAAGCATATAGGCTGCTCCAAATAAACCAGACAGTACCACGATGATCCCAAGTCGTGTAACCAGTGCCAATGGCTTCAAGGAAAATGAAAGCACGGAATCAAATGCGAAACGAAACATTTTTCGCAATGTATATTTAGTTTTACCTGCAAACCTTATATCACGGTCGTACTCATAACCGATACTTTTGAAACCTACCCAAGGAATCATGCCGCGAATAAATCTGTGTCGTTCTCGCATACTTTTCAGAACATCTACAACTCGGCGGGAAAGTATACGAAAATCACCAGTGTCTTTGGGGATATCAATTTCACACAAGTAACTCATGGCTCGGTAGAATAGTTCTGCAGATTTTTTCTTAAATAGCGTGTCTCCATTACGTGAACGGCGTATACCATAAACAACATCATAACCATCCATTGCTAATGCTAGCATCTCCTGGAGAACCTCCGGTGGATCCTGAAGATCAGCATCCATTATAGCGACATAATCTCCACTCGCCATGTCTATACCTGCTGACACAGCAATTTGGTGACCAAAATTTCGTGCAAATGAAACCGCCTTCATGTGTTTAGAGTCAATTGTGAGCTCTGATAAAATTTGCCATGATCGATCCTGTGAACCGTCATCAACAAACAAAAATTCAAGTTCAGCCTTGTCATGCATACATTCGCGAACTACTTCAAGTCTTTTTATAGTCTCTTGGATGCATTCCTCTTCATTAAATACAGGAATAATTACTGTTAATGTTGGTGTGTTTTCTCGTAACATACCGTCACGACTCCTTGCTTATTAATAAATATTGCATCAAGCAATACCAATAAAATACTAGGTAATATAACCAATGGAAATACCAAATAATGAATAATGTACAATCTGCTAGAACCTAAAGCACTTACTTTTCTTTTATGTCGATAGTACAGTTCATTATGCCCACCACAAATCAAGTTTAAAAAACCTTGGATATAACCATAAAGATTATACGGCCACGACCTTGCCACCCCAATCCTTTCTAAACCTGCTGATGCAAACAAAAGATCAAGGG
>JAOUOC010000238.1 GCA_029880585.1 Gammaproteobacteria bacterium | reverse complement strand
CCCGACTTAAGTAACCTGCAACCTTATAACTCCTCCGGACCTTATGCCGGAGACATAGTCGATTGTGTGAAGGCAAACAGCATAAAAAGTTCATGCGACTTTTTGACCTTGCCTCTCATTAGTATGGATGGTACGCAACCTACTATTGATCAAATAATGGATCACGTTGTGGTTTCTCATGCATGGATGGGTGACAGATTACGCAGCCTGCTTGAAATTATGCCAAATGACATTTTGCTAATGTTACGCTCAGCTACTGCGATTGTAATTGACGATTCCATCCGGCCTTCCTATTACAGCTTAACTACCGGTGCCATCTACATTGATCCAGCATATCTCTGGCTAACTAATGATGAAAAAGCAGTGATCAGTAAACACGCAGATTTCAGATCTGACTATGGTTCCGACCTGTCATTCAAAACAATGAAGCGCTACGTTATTAACAACCAGTTAGCCTGGCAGAACTATTCATTAGATGGTACGGAAGAACGAACATTGAATGATATTTTAATTCCAACATCAGCTTTATTTTTCCATGAAATGGCTCATACCAATGACTGCATATTGCCTGTCATTCAGGCTGGCCCAGTTCCCGGATTCAACTACTATGACAATATAATCAATGCAACAGGTGGGCATTGTTTACAAGATGATTTGTTTATGGTTTCTCATCTACATTCGCAAATATGGCACAATTTAGCGCTGGTGCTTTATCATGGTTACTGGTCAACGGCTGATGAAAGAGCCCTAACTCCAACTGAAGTTGGCACTGAATTCGCCACAGATGTTGCCAGTGAGTTTTACAGTTTTTCATCCGGTTGGGAAGACTTTGCCATGTTAGTTGAAGCGTCACTAATGAAAAAGAATTTTAATGCCGATGCCGACATTGCAGTTGTTCCCTACTTCGATACCTTTGACTGTGCCACCGCACTGGTTAAATGGGGGCAAAGAGGCAGAATTGGTGATCCGAATGTATTGGTCAGAGCGCAAATGGCGACCAGTCTGGTTTTGCCTGAAGTGGATATGACGACATTTTTTGGGTCAATACCAGCTCCCACTCAAATTCCGGTTGATACATCTTATTGCTTAATCGGATTCAGTCCGGCTGCTAATTCATTTTCCTCACCAGAGAATCAACTCTCAACTGAAGAAGTCAGAAAACACATTGAAAATGCTTTAAGTTCTCAATAATGACAGCCAACACCTGGTCTTTTATCTAGGTCAGGTGTTCTTTAGCCAAATAATCGTGAGATTGCATTTCCTGCAAACGACTTAAAGTTCGTTTAAACTCAAAACTGAGTTGACTACCAACATATAACTGTTCCAGTTCAACCGAAGCAGTAATCATCAGCTTAACATTTCGCTCATAAAACTCATCTACCAGACTGATAAAACGCCTTGCAGCTGAATCATCCTTGGCTTCTAATTGAGGAATGTCACTCACCATCACCGTGTTGTAACAACGCGAAATTTCAATGTAATCAGTCTGACTTCTGGCTGTTTCACAAATTGACTTAAAGTCAAACCAGACAGCACCTTCACCACACCTTATGGTTTCAACCATTCTTTGCTCAATTTCTATGGAAGAACCTCTCGAAATTTCCTCTGTGACCAAATGGTCAAAACTGTAATTCAAATTATCAATTGCCGCCTGATCATGAGGGCAATGAAAAATGTCGGCCTGTTCTAATGTTCTTAGACGATAATCAATTCCACCATCAACATTCACCACATGGGTATGTTGCTCAATTAATTTAATTGCAGGCAAAAATCGCTCTCTTTGCAATCCGTTCCAATACAATCTTTCAGGCGGAATATTTGAAGTGGCGACCAACGTGATACCTTTTTCAAACAAGGCCTTAAACAAACCACCCAAAAGCATGGCATCTGTAATATCACTGACAAAAAATTCATCAAAACAAATCACACAGGTTTTACTGGCAATTTCGTCAGCTATTTTCAACAAAGGATCTTTCTGACCTTTGTGTGCCGTTAACTGTTGATGCAAATGATGCATAAACCGATGAAAATGAAGTCGCATTTTGTTGTCAAAGGGCAAGAGATCATAAAACATATCCATCAGGTAAGTTTTACCTCGTCCAACCCCACCCCAAAAATATAAACCCTTTGGTGATTCAGACTTTACAAACAGTCGAGAAACTTTTTTGATAACTGATTGAGGTTGATTGGCCGCCACCAATTGATGAAACAAAACATCCAACATTTGAACCGCATGGGCTTGTGCCGGATCACGGGAATAATCATCTGATTGCATATCCCTTTCATATTTATTTAGTGGTGTATCTATCGGCATTATTATCAATATCTTATTCTATAAATTGTTCTGGTTTGTCACAAACTGAGTCACTATCGAATCAATCTGTTCGCGCAATTCAACCAATCGACCATGAAAAAAGTGTGAGGCATTCTGAAAAGTTACCAATTGTGGAGGCATATTAAAGGAATTGACCCATTTTTCAACCTCATTATATTCAACCAGTTCATCTTCAGTTCCCATTAACACAACCCAGTAGCATTCTGGCCTAACAAAACCATCAAAATCAAAGCGTTTGACTGGTGGTGCAACGCTGATTAATAAATCGGGTTTTATTCTATGAGCTGCCAAAGCAGATACATAGGCGCCAAAAGAAAATCCTGAAACAATTAATCTGGCTTGTGGATATTGTGTTTTCATCCAATCGATCGCAGCTTCCAGATCAGTTTGTTCGCCTTTGCCCTCATTGTATTCACCTTCACTTTCCCCAACACCACGAAAATTAAAACGTAAACTCGGTATTCCAAGACCGGCCAAACTTCTGGAAACTGTGTGAGTTACTTTATTGGTCATAGAGCCGCCATGAAGCGAATGTGGGTGGCAATTGACAGAAATGTATTGAGAATTGACCAGCTCGGATGGCAAATCAAGTATTGCTTCAATATTGCCAGCCGAACCAGTTATATTTATTGGTTGAG
The DNA here is from genome assembly GCA_029880585.1 of Gammaproteobacteria bacterium. GTDB lineage: Bacteria > Pseudomonadota > Gammaproteobacteria > Enterobacterales > Kangiellaceae > Aliikangiella. The sequence goes on along the minus strand of JAOUOC010000238.1, from coordinate 1,171 downwards.
AATTGATTTTCATGCTTTTAATCATAGAACAACAAAGCGGCTATTCTCGCATTTTATCGATGCTCAGACCATAAAAAATCCCACACAATGGTGGGATTAAAGTTTATAAATCTGGAAATTACTTCAATCTAAATTCCATTGTATACAACATACCGATTTGTTTAACACGCTGTCCATCCACTTCTTTGATTTTGAAGTGCCATTGTTCAAGTGCCTTTTGAGCATTCTTCACAAACATATCGCCAGGTGTTGAACTCACAACGCTGATATCATAAGGTTTGCCTGTCTTATCAATATTAAACCTGAATCTAACTGAACCTTCGAGACTTTTTATTGCTGCATTCAATGGATACATTGGCTGAACAATTTTAGCCGGAACCGCTTCTTTACTTTCTTCTTTGGCATAAGATACATAACTGGTCATCAAGAGTACCATTGACGAAAATATCAGGGTCGCCCATCCATACCATGATTTTTGATTTGTATTTTTTAACATATTTACTCTCTCCTTTATTAATGATGGATATTGCCATTGACTCACAAGACAATTCTGATTTCCTACGCTTACTACGTCCAAGATCGCAGTTGCATAGTGTTTTTTCTCTGATTTTGATAATTGGTTTAACACCGAAAAATCACAAGATAACTCCTGATCCGCTTCGAAATACCTGTCAGAAAAATGAAATAATGGATTGAACCAAAAAATGCTTTTTACCAGAACTTTAATAACATTGATCTGGTGATCTTTTCTTTTAATATGAAACAATTCGTGCTTTAAAATTACACTTTGTTTCTGGACTGGGTAATAAGAAAACTCTTTTGGCAAAATGAGATATGGGTTTACCAGACCAAAAACAGCTGGCACTTTCACTAGTGAACTGTTAACAATTGTAATCGATTTAAATGCTTTATTATCAAACAAAATCTCATTGTAAACAGATTTTAAAAGTTGGTAATCACTCGCTTCAAAAGAATTGATCAATTGCTGATACTGTCTCCAGTACATAAACAGGCTGACGAGTAAACCAGATAACCAAAGCCCAAGGACAAGCTGGACAATTCCGCTGGCAGAATTATCTACTAACATCAGATTGTCTGACACAAACTGTCGAATACCATATAAAAAAGTCATTGATGGTGATGGTGCTGAATCAAAAACCAAAAACCAATT
>JAOUOC010000237.1 GCA_029880585.1 Gammaproteobacteria bacterium | reverse complement strand
AAACGTCATCTCTTTGTGTTTTGCCGACCAATGCGCCCATACGAACACCGTCCTGTGTTGGATCACCAATAACAGTCGACTTCAAACGCTTGATTAAAGCTTCGCTCACCGGATCAATCATATTGGATGGCATAATAGCACGTCGAATAGCTGTACATTTTTGCCCTGCTTTGCTGGTCATCTCTCTGGCAATTTCTTTAACATAAAGGTCAAATTCAGGATCTTCAACTTTGACATCAGGGCCTAAAATACAACAATTTAAGGAATCTGCTTCCATATTAAATGGAATGTTCCTGTCGAGAATATTGTCATGTGCTCTTAATTTACGGCCAGTTGAAGCCGAGCCAGTAAATGTAACCACATCCTGCTCGGTCAGATGGTTGAGCAAATCCCCTACGCCACCACAAATTAATTGAACGGTGCCTTCAGGAAAGATTTTTGACTCAACAATGGCTCTGACAACCGCTTCTGTTAAATAACAGGTGACTGTTCCAGGCTTAACAATGACTGGCATTCCAGCAATGATGCTGGGCGTGATTTTCTCCAACATCCCCCAAACCGGGAAGTTAAAGGCATTGATATGAACAGATACACCGGGTTTTGGCACCAAAATATGTTGACCAACAAAGGTGTTATTTTTTGATAATAATTCAACGCTACCCTCAACTGACATAACATCATTGGATAATTCACGTCTGGCAATCCCGGTATAACTGAACATGGTACCAATACCACCTTCAATATCCACCCAGGAATCTGGTTTGGTTGCGCCAGTCATATAGGAAATTCGGTAAAATTCGTCTTTTCTGTCGAACAGGTATTTAGCTAATAATTTGATGCGCTCTGCTCTTTCATGAATGGTTAACTTTCTTAACGCAGGACCAGCAACATTTCTGCCATATTCAAGAAATTGATCGAAACCAAAAGTTAACGAATGCACTTCACCAATAACGGCATCATTAACAGAATTGATTAATGTGTCCTGACGGCCATCACCGCTACACCATTCACCTGCAACATAACTTTGTATTTTCATTCGCTAACCTTATAAACTTGTATGAGTTTCATAATGATACAATATTTTTAACCACGAAGGGCACAGAGATAAGAAACTTGATTACCTATTATCTTTTTGCTATCAGATAATACCAGAGCTTCTTTTCTACTTCAGTTTGATTTTGCCTAAGTTCTTTCGCTCCATTATTGAGTACGTTTATATCCACTATTTTTAACTCTATGATTAGTCTTCAGCCTCTGATGATACAAACACCTTTCTTTTCTTTATTACTAATATTAAAAATATTAATCCAAAGACAGTTCCCCAAGGAAATGATAATAACCAGAATATTGATACAAAAATAGAATACAAAAAAAATGGTTTAGAACGATAATCAGAAACAAATAAAGCTATTGAAGAAATAATTAACCCGGTTAAAGGAACAAAACAACCTACAAGTGATTTTGTTAAAGCTTCACTAATTCCTCCAGCCATAACCTTCGGGTCACCAGTCCCATACAAATTAATAGCATAAAATAATTCAATAAGACTAAATAAAAAAGAAATAAAACCTAGAATAACAAATATCTGAATAATAGAACCAACAATGGCTAATTTTTTACCTAACGAATATCGTTTTAAATTTGAATTATTAAATAAAATTTCTGAATCATGAGATTGATAAATATTTTCTTCCATATGCGATTACGCCTAACCTACAGTCATACCAACAAATACTTTCTAACCACAAAGACACATAACTCACAGAAAACAATTAACCTATTATTCTATCTTTTCTCTGTGCACTCCGTGCATCAGTGGTGAAAATCTTTTATTTCCAAGCCTCAATCGTATCAACAAACACACTCAAAAACTGATTAGTTTGATGGGCATCCAACGCGCGATGATCAATGCTGAGCGAAACATAGCACATTGGCTTTATCACCATATAATCTTCATCATCAATGGTTTTAACCACTACTCTTTTTTCCAGTTTACCCACGCCCAATATCGCCACTTGAGGTTGATTGATAATAATTGGCGTAGCAAATAGGCTACCGCTAACACCATGATTAGAAATAGTAATACTGCCATTTTGCATATCTTTGGTAGTCAATTTTCCATCTCTGGCTTTAACCGTTTGGAGTTGTAAATTATGGGCAATTTCAAACAGGCTCATTTGCTGAACCTGCTCGATTACGGGCACAACCAATCCTTTATCGCCAAGTGCTGTACCAACACCAATGTTCACATCCTCAAATAATTCCAATGCATCCTCATGAAAACGTGCATTAACCTGAGGAACAGCCTTAATACCTTGACACATTGCTGCAAGAAAATAGGCGGTAAATGACAGATTAACGCCCTGCTTTTCAAATTCGGCTTTATGTTGTTTGCGATGTTTAATCACTGCGCTCATATCCATTTCAAACACACTGGTGACATGTGGCGAAGTATGTAACAAACTTTCCACCATATGACTGGCAATAGATTTACGCATGGGGGAATGAGGGATTTTATTGCCGACTAATTCACGACTTGTTCTTTCTGTTATTGATGTTGATGCTGGAATTGAAAGTTCTGGTTTACTGGTAGTCGAAGCACCACTAGCCAAATATGCTTTGACATCATCCCGTGTAATTCTGCCGCCTTTACCAGAGCCATTAATCTGTTCAATAGAGAGATTATTTTCCTTTATCAGTCTTCTGACTGCCGGACTTAATAGCTCTTTTGCGGATTTATTTAATGGCTGTTGAGTTACTGAACTCTCGCTAAAAACAGCTTTGGGTTCGATTGTTTTGACAACTTCTGCTTCATCAGGTTCTTGACTGGTTACAGTGGCAGTCTGAGAAATAGTAGCCAATACCTGATCCACTACAATGCTATCGCCAATATTTGCACTCAAATTTTCAATATAACCATCAGCAGGCGCACAAACTTCCATTACTACTTTATCAGTCTCCAATTCAGCCACTGGTTGTCCTTGAGTGACTTTATCACCAACCTTTACCAACCATGCAGCAAAACTGGCCGAAGTTCCTTCCAGTTCGCCTTCATTTAATTTAATTTCAATCAGATCGCTCATTTTTGTTATATCTCCATTAAATCATTCATAGCCGTCTGAATTTTTTCAACTGATGGCACAACAGCATTTAATAGATTGATGTTATGTGGGTTTGGAGTATCTGGCATAGTCAGACGTTCGATAGGCGCATCCAAATCAAAGAAGGTTTCTTTAGCTAAAACTGCAGCTATTTCAGCTCCAAATCCTGCAGTTAAATTGTCTTCATGAACAATCAGACAACGCCCTGTCTTTTTAACAGATTCTAAAATCGCTTCCTTATCCCAGGGTTGAATGGTTCGTAAATCAAGCAATTCAATAGCTTTCGAAATATTATTCTGTTCCATCAATTGTTGAGCAGCCAGTTCACAACGCTCAACCATTGCGCCCCAGGTAACAACTGTGATCTTGTCACCGGACATCAGAGTTTTAGCCTGACCAAATGGTACAACAAAATCATCGCCCGGATAAGGTCGTCTGGCCCAACGATTATCGAGTAAAGACCGATGTTCAAAGAAGATGGTCGGATTGTTATCTCTTAAGGCATATCGTAGCAGACCTACTGCATCTTCTGCATTGGATGGCATCACCACTTGCCATCCGGTTTTATGCGCCCATTCCACTTCATCAGACATGGAATGCCAGGGATCGCCACGTCCCGCAAAACCACCGGGAATTCTAACAACCATAGGCGCAGCAAATTGATTATTAGTACGCCAACGCATAATGCCTGTATCAGTTAACTGTTCCGCAGCAGGCTCGGCATATTTTCTAAATTGAATTTCAGGTACTGGCATTAAACCAGCCAAAGCCATACCGACAGAACGCCCGATAATCCCCTCTTCCGACAAATTGGTATCAAAGACACGATTATTACCGTATTTTTCATGTAAGCCTAATGTTGCAGCATGAACGCCACCTTTCGGTCCCACGTCCTCACCAAATACCAAAACCTTTGGATTGATTTGCATTTCATAATCAAGGGTTTGACGAATAGCTGTTAACATATTTAAACGTGCGCCTTGTGGATTTGCAGTTGTTGTCGTCGCAGGGAATTTATATCCTTCCGCATATAACCCTCCTCTCAACTGTAT
>JAOUOC010000236.1 GCA_029880585.1 Gammaproteobacteria bacterium | reverse complement strand
ATTTCTATCGCTGATGGCATGGGGCTTTGGTTATTTTGGACAACCACATTTGTTAGCCAGATTTATGGCGGCAAAATCTGTTAAGGATGTTCATTCAGCTCGCCGAATAGCGATATCCTGGATGAGTATTAGTATGTTTGGTTCAGTCGCGGTTGGGCTTTTTGCCATCGCTTTCTTCTACCAAAAACCTGAAGCAACAGAATTACTCCAGGATCCTGAGCAGGTTTTCATTCTCAGTACAAAAGTATTGTTTAATCCGTGGGTAGGCGGGTTTTTACTAGCTGCAATTTTGGCAGCAGTAATGAGTACGGTTGATTCTCAATTACTGGTTTCTTCCAGTGCGGTAACAGAAGATTTTTATCGTGGATTTATTCGCCCTCAGGCTTCAGATAAAGAGCTTGTACTGGTGGGCAGAATTGCTGTTTTGGCGGTGGCTGCCATTGCCATGATTATTGCTGCAGATAAAGACTCAGAGGTATTAAAACTGGTATCAAATGCCTGGGCTGGATTCGGTTCTGCCTTTGGTCCGGTAGTTCTGCTTTCATTGGTATGGAGAAAAATGACTCGCTGGGGTGCATTAGCTGGTATGTTAACAGGTGCAACTACGGTTATTCTGTGGATTAGTTATAAATCTGATCTCGGTGAATTCTCCAATCTCTATGAAATGATTCCTGGGGTGATTTTCGCTACTCTGTCCATTTATCTGGTGAGTAAATGGGGACCACAAAACCCCAATCAAATTGAAGATAATTTCGATCAGGCACATATTGCATTTAAAGAGGAAAACTGATGTCAGGTTTGTTAATCAGAAAAGGTCAGGCAGATGATTGTCAATTGATTTTGCAATTTATCCAGCATTTGGCTGATTATGAAAAGTTATCCCATGAAGTTGTTGCAACTGCTGATGATTTGCAGCGAACCTTGTTTGGCGAAAAAACTTTTGCCAATGTTTTAATAGCTGAACTGGATGGCAAACCAGTAGGATTCAGTTTGTATTTTTACAATTATTCGACCTTTTTGGCAAAGCCGGGTTTGTATCTTGAGGATCTGTTTGTATTGCCTGAAGCAAGAGGAAAAGGTGTAGGCAAAGCCCTGTTGGCAGAAATGGCAAAGATTGCACTCGAAAATGATTGTGGGCGTTTTGAATGGTCTGTACTTGACTGGAATCAGCCTGCAATTGATTTTTATCGTAGCATTGGTGCTGTTGGCATGGATGAATGGACAGTTCAAAGAGTTGATGGCAAGGCGTTAACTGAATTGGCGCAACAGGCAATATAAGGTAGTATAGCCAACCGTAATTAAAAATTTAAAAGAATATTTTAATATCAGATTAATCACTTTAAGGGAAACAAGGAATACACAATGACAACAATAATCACAATGTTAGGTATGGCATTTCTTTTGGGAACAGCCTTTTTATTATCCAGTAATCGTAAAATGATTAATCTCAGAACCGTATCAGGTGCTTTTGGCTTACAGCTATTAATTGGCGCTTTGGTTTTATACATTCCGGCAGGAAAAGATATATTAGTCAGTGTTTCCAATGCGGTATCAAATGTCATTACATACGGTCAGGCCGGGATCAGTTTTCTGTTTGGGAAATTGTCTACATCAGATGAGATAGGTTTTGTTTTTGCGCTTAATGTATTACCAATCATTGTTTTCTTTTCGTCTCTGGTAGCGGTTCTTTATTATTTGGGAATTATGGGCTGGATTATCAGAATTCTGGGTGGCGGATTACAAAAACTGTTGGGTACTTCCAGACCGGAATCCCTTTCAGCAGCAGCCAATGTATTTGTTGGCCAAACAGAAGCACCATTGGTTGTCAGGCCTTTTATTCCACAAATGACCCAATCAGAATTATTTGCAGTGATGGTTGGCGGTTTGTCAACGGTAGCAGGTTCTATTTTACTTGGTTATGCCTCTTTGGGTGTTGAAATGAAGTACCTGATTGCGGCCAGTTTTATGGCTGCACCAGGCGGATTTTTAATGGCCAAGATGATTGTGCCTGAAACGCAAAAGCCCAATAATCTTCTTGAAGAGATCAAGGAAGAAGAAGACAAGCCGGTTAACGTGATTGATGCAGCTGCAATGGGTGCTTCAAATGGATTAAAGCTAGCCCTTAATGTCGGAGCCATGTTATTGGCTTTTATTGCCTTGATTGCTTTACTCAATGGTATTTTAGGCTGGTTTGGCGGTTACATTGATCAGCCAGATTTAAGCATACAACAAATTTTGGGCTATTTATTTGCTCCTGTCGCCTGGCTATTGGGTATTCCATGGAGTGAGGCGGTAACTTCAGGTAGCTTTATTGGCCAAAAACTGGTGGTAAACGAGTTTGTCGCTTACATCGATTTTGTAAACCATAAGCAGCATCTGAGTGAATATTCTCAAGTAGTTATTACCTTTGCCTTATGTGGATTTGCCAATTTATCCTCGATTGCAATTTTATTAGGTGGTCTTGGGGTTATGGCGCCTAACAGACGAAAAGACATAGCAAGGTTAGGCCTTAAAGCAGTAATGGCAGGCTCTATGGCAAACCTGATGAGTGCTGCAATTGCCGGTTTCCTGTTCTCAATCAGTTAAGTTTTTCATTCATTTGATAAATTGTTTGGCTAATATCGGTCAGTTTTAATATAATTGAAAGTGGTTGGCCAGACAGTCGCTGCCAGTTGGTTTTCCAACTGGTGGAGGAAAGTCCGGACTTTATAGAGCAAAGTGCCAGGTAACGCCTGGGGGGCGAAAGCCTACGGAAAGTGCAGCAGAAAATAAACCGCCTGATTTGATTTCGGCCATATTGGTTTAGATCATATCCGGTAAGGGTGAAATGGTGCGGTAAGAGCGCACCGCGTCAATGGTAACATCTGACGGCAAGGTAAACCCCACTTGAAGCAAGACCAAATAGGCTCTCAAGATGACTCAGGTTGTCAACGTGTTGCTCGCGCGGAGAGCGGGTAGGTCGCATGAGCGTAATGGTGACATTGCGCCAAGATGAATGACTGTCCACGACAGAATCCGGCTTATCGGCTAACCACCTAATTAAACTTTCCTTCGATTTCGTTGAAGGATTTTCTCTTGCCAGGGCAGGCTCTGATAATAAAGATGTCTGCTATGGTGTCTTTTTATCATAATGTTGTATATTTGATTGGTGCATGAATCATTATTACGAGTATAAGTAGCTGTTATGATTGATTTTAGAAGCGATACGGTCACTCGACCAGATGCAAGCATGAGAAAAGCCATGGCCAGTGCTGAAGTTGGCGATGATGTTTTTGCAGATGATCCCACTGTAAATGAGCTTGAAACAAGAGTTGCAGAAATTATGGGGCATCAGTCTGCCTTGATGGTGCCGAGCGGAACCCAGAGCAATCTGATAGCCCTGTTGACGCATTGTGGTCGTGGTGAAGAATATATTGTTGGTCAGGAATATCATACCTATTACTACGAGGCAGGCGGTGCAGCAAGTTTGGGCGGAATACAACCTCAACCGATAGCCGTTGAAAATGATGGGACGCTTGATTTAAACACTGTTAAAAAATGGATCAAACCGGATGATTATCATTTTGCCAGAACTCGACTTCTGTCTCTGGAAAATACGCATTCAGGAAAGGTTATCTCCAATGATTATCTTGGGAAAGCGATTCATTTAGCCAAAGTTCACAATCTTTCAGTGCATCTGGATGGTGCCAGAGTATTTAATGCAGCAGTTGCCCAGCAAATTGATGTTCAGGAGATTACTCGCCCTTTCGATTCAGTTTCTGTTTGCTTTTCAAAGGGTCTGGGCGCACCTGTTGGTTCGGTATTATGCGGTAGTGAAGAATTTATCGCCAGAGCCAGAAGATGGCGAAAAATGGTAGGTGGTGGAATGCGACAGGCGGGCATTTTAGCGGCTGCCATGCATTATGCACTTGACTATCATGTTGACCGATTGGCTCTGGATCACCAAAATGCGCAGCTATTGCAAAATGAGCTTTCAAAAATTGACGAGCTCAAGGTAGAACCAGCCAATACCAATATGCTTTATATTGAGTTTGCAGATGAAGACATTGCTCAAAGGGTACAACAGGCACTTGAACAACAGCACATATTAATTGCTTCGGGTAAGCGAGTCAGACTGGTCACGCATCTGGATATTGATGAAGCTGATGTGAGAGCCTTTGTTGATGCGTTG
>JAOUOC010000235.1 GCA_029880585.1 Gammaproteobacteria bacterium | reverse complement strand
TTTTAATTCTTGATTGGGATGGTCATCAACCCGCCACCGAACCAGGAAACCCTGATATCGTTTATGGTCAGCGTCAACAAGGCAATTTGGCACGCTATCATCGTCAAACGGGTGAATATGTATCAATTCAGCCTCAACCACAACCTGGCGAGCCTGCTGAACGTTATAACTGGGATGCACCAATTTTAGTCTCAGCTCATAATCCTCAACGTTTGTATCATGCATCTCATCGCGTTTGGCGATCAGATGACCGAGGTAATAGCTGGCAAGCGATCTCTGGTGATTTAACAAAAAATCAAAATAGAATGCACATGCCTGTAATGGATCGAACCTGGTCTGTCGATTCTGGCTTTGATTTATTAGCCATGTCAAATTTTAATACCATTGCTAACATTGCTGAGTCTCCTATCGATGAGAAGATTTTATATGCAGGTACTGATGATGGACTGATTCAGGTGACTTCAGATGGCGGTAAAAGTTGGAAGCGTTATGAAATTGGCAACATTAGAGGTATTCCTGCCACTGCCTATGTAAATGATATTCGCGCCGATCTGTTTGATAAGGATACCGTTTACGCTGCATTAGATAATCATAAATATGGTGACTACAAACCCTACCTGATTAAAAGTACTAATCGAGGCAGAACGTGGACGTCAATTGCATCCAACTTACCTGACAAACATTTAGTTTGGCGCATTGTTCAGGATCATGTGAATAAGGACTTACTTTTTATTGGAACCGAGTTTGGTTTGTTTTTTACAGTGGATGGGGGTAAAGCATGGACTGAGCTAACTGGCGGTGTACCAACTATTGCTTTCCGGGATGTAAAAATTCAACGTAGAGAAAATGATTTGGTTGCTGGTACTTTTGGTCGTGGTATTTATATACTGGATGACTATACCCCACTGCGTAGCATCACTGAAGAAAGCTTAAAAGAAGAAGCTATACTATTTGGCTCTCGTGATGCGCTGTGGTATCTACCAGACAGTATGCACACAGATTCACAGGGTGACTTTGAGTTCCAAGCTGAAAATCCAGATTTTGGCGCTACTTTCACATATTACCTTCGTGATGGAATAAAGTCCCAAAAAGAGATAAGAGAAGCAGAAGAAAAGAAAAATCTGGAAAAAGGAAAATACCCTCTGTATCCAGCTTGGGCAAAAGTAGAATCGGAATTAAGAGAAGCTGATCCGACAGTCTATTTAATTATAAAAAATGCTGAAGGAAATGTGGTTCGTAAAGTCGATGCAAAAGCAAAAAAAGGGATCCATCGGATCACTTGGGATTTGCGTTTGCCATCATCTAATGCATTAGGCACTAGTCCGGGTTTCTTCGGCGATGTCGGCCCACTGGCTGCGCCTGGCACTTATACCGCATCTTTATACGCTACGGTTGAGGGTAAATCTCGTCAACTTGCACAGCCTGTTAACTTCAACGTAAAACCGCTTTATCAGGAAACAGTGCCTGGAGGTGTATCTCCAGACCAACGAACAGCCCAAATACTGCAAGTTGATGAACTCAGACGTCAAGTCTCAACAGCGAATAGTCAAATAGCTGATCTACAGGCTCAATTAAAATCATTCAAAATGGCTTTAGATCGCTCCTCGGCTGTAACTGGTGAATTAGAAACAAAATACCATCAACTGAGAATGTCTGTTTTTGAAGCAGAAGAAATTCTATATGGTCAACGCTCAAGAGCTGGAATGGGAACATCTCCAGCAACAATAGCAAGTCGTTTGTTTATGATTGAATTTGCTCGAGCAAATACCTGGGGTTTAACTACCACTCAAAAACAACAAATGACCATTGTGAAAGATGCCCTCGCAATATTGCAACCGAAACTCGACAATTTGCTTAAAAATGAGTTTCCTGCTTTCAAACAGTCGTTGTTAAAGGCTGGTGCACCCTGGATGCCAAAAGGATTAATGAAAGAAATCTCAAATGAACCAGTGGAGATAGATTAATCCTACATAAGCAGTATGGCGTAGAGGAGTATTTAACAACGTGAGCACACAAAAATTGTTTAGAATGATCCATTATTGGGGATCTTTCGTTGTTGTTCTGCCCTTAATCATTATGATTGGGGCAGGTATTTTACTCATGGTTAAAAAAGAAGTTGAATGGATTCAACCATCAAGTCAAAAAGGTATAGAAAAAAGCGCGGTTCCAATGGCATCTATGCAAAGTTTGTTTGATGCAGCTCAAGCAGTCGAACAGGCAGGTTTTACAAGTTGGGATCAACTTCAACGAGCTGATTTAAAACCGGGTAAAGGCATTATCAAGTTTGTCTCAGCAACTAATTGGGAAGTACAAGTTGATACTCATACCGCTGAAATTTTGCAGATAGCACAGCGGCGAAGTGATGTCATCGAATCCATTCATGATGGCAGTTATTTTGCTGACTGGGTAAAACTGGGCATTTTTTTGCCAGCAGGGGTTATACTTTTTGTCCTATGGCTAACTGGCATTTATCTGTTTGTATTAACTGAATATAAAAAGATTAAAAAGCGCCGAAATAATCGACTAAACACAACATCCACTTCAACTTGATCAACAAAAAGGTAGACACACAGGTCTCCCCTACATTTCTTAGCTCTGAGCACTTCTCTCCCCGCTCCTTAAAAATGTAATTGTCTTCAGGAGATTGCCGCGTCACTTTGTTCCTCGCAATGACAGTCTATTCTATATGAATGCTTGCCTTCGCGGGAACGACGACAAGAAGATGGATTCCGGTTCAAGCCCGGAATGACGGTGAGTTGTTTCCTCTCTCCTCGAACCTAGCTCCCCGCTCCTGTTATCCTTTTCTCGCAACTCGCAACTCGTTACCCGTTACCCGGAACTACTTATCACTTAGCTCTTAGAGCTTGTCCTTACCAACAAACCAATAATCAAACCAGCTATCAATGAAATAACCAAACCGCCACCAATCATAATCAAAACGGACAAAGAGAAAAGCCCGGGACCTAGTGGACAAATAATACTGGTAATGAGTATTGAAGAGACTGTTCCGCCACTCAATAATACCAATGGAAAACTTTTAGTTAATGTTTGATGTACATTTCTGCGAAACAATTCCATACCATTGACCAAAATCAACATTACTAAAAAGGGTGCGAGATACAATTGAAACAGGTCAATTGATGATGATTCAAAACCATCTGAGGTCAATACCTTTTCGACCATAAAAATGGAAAGGATTGGTATTGATATATGAGATAAAAAAGTAAGGAATATTCGCATTATTTTCTCTTGTGTATGCTTTGATGACCAACAGATAACACAGCATGCGCAAATGATCAAAAAATAACCTATTTAGGTTGATTTGGATCAATAAAAGTAAGCGCATAATAACCTAAACTTTAATTGCAGTAAAAGATTGATGAGAAGACATAATACTTGGATCGGTGTGTTGATAAAATCGAACAAGTTTAAGCCGATAGGTCAAAGTAATGAGTTTTCTTTTCAAGTGTTAAAGTAACGCAAGCAAAAGAGGGCAATATCATGAAAACTCAAAAAATTAAACAACTAGCCGCCGTAGTCGGGTTGGCATGTGGAATGGCAAGCATGTCAACTTTTGCAGGTACTATTACTGGTTCAGCTCATGACTTTAAAGCTGCTACATGGAATGCAAGTGGTGAAATTTGTGTGGTATGCCATGCACCACATAACAACCAAGCTTCTATATTAAATGCGCCTTTGTGGAATCATACTCCAACCGCAGCATCTCACACTATGTACACTGGTTTTGATATCGATGGAACCGTGGGTACAGCACCAAATGGTGCTTCATTGCTCTGTCTATCTTGCCATGATGGTACGGTAGCCGTTGATTCATTTGGAGGAAACACACCTGTTCCAACTAATATTGATGCTATCAATGCAAATGCAAACTTAGGTGTAGATTTATCTAATGATCACCCTATATCTGTTACCTATGACGATGTAAATGATACTGAACTTCACCCCGCTGCTACTACAGATGTAACAATTGGTGATGGTGTTGGTACTACAGGTTCAATTGCCAACTTGTTATTGGCTGCTGGAGAAGTGCAGTGTAGCTCTTGCCATGATGTTCATAATACTAACGCTGTAACAGGAACCAAATTACTTGTTAAAAGTAACGCAGGTAGCGCACTTTGCTTGACTTGCCACAATAAATAGTTGGCCGGAAAGTA
>JAOUOC010000234.1 GCA_029880585.1 Gammaproteobacteria bacterium | reverse complement strand
AGCTGGTAATGCTGTCGATACAGAGAATGAACAGACAAATATCGGTTTTAATTATTGGCCGCACGCTAATGTCGTCTTTAAAGCTGACTACGAAGAGCATGACGATGCAGCTGGAACAAGTGGCTTTAATCTGGGGGTTGGATACCAGTTTTAAATGATGAAAGCTATTTACACGATATTCATTTTGCTTGCGACTTTGGCGTCAACTTCGGTTGATGCCAAAACTTTTTTAACTGAGAAAGAATTATTATCTCAGGCCTTTCCTGAAGCTGGCAAAACATCAGATTCAAAACATAACAAACAAACACTTTGGCTGGACGATGCCCTTCAATCAAAAATAGAAAATATTTTATCTCATCCTTATCCCAAATTAAGGATCAAATACTGGAAAAATGAGAAAAAAACTGTCTGGATTTTAGAGGAAATTGGTAAAGTCAAACCGATTACTTTTGGCTTTGTGATTACAGATAATCAAGTCGAATTGGCTCGTGTACTGACTTTCAGAGAATCACGCGGTTATGAAATTGCCAATCAATCGTTCTACCAGCAATTTAACCAAACAAAATTAATTCAGGATTATCAACTAAGTAAGCAAATCGATGGCATCAGTGGTGCAACCATGTCAGTTTCCGCCATGAAAAAAATAGCAAAACTCGCGCTTATGCTGCATCAAGAGGTAATGAAATGAGCCCCTATCAAAAAAAACAATTACAAAAAAAACGTAATAATATTGTCAGAAAGTGGCATCGAAGAGTTGGCATGACTGCCATGATATTCCTGATTAATCTGGCGGTTACCGGCATTTTACTCAATCATTACGAAGCACTATCCTTACACAAAAAATATATTCAAAGTGATTGGTTAATCAGTTGGTATGGCGTTCAATCAGTAGATGAGATTAACTGCATCAATGCAAGTCATAACTACTTTTGCCAACTAGATGACAAGATTTATTTTAAAAATGGAGATTCTATATCTTCGTTTACATCAGAAGAATCAGATCAACTTTTCAATGCAACTGGCAAAGATGAGATAAACTACATGCTGACCACCAATTCGCTTTATCTTTTTAATGCAAAATTTCAGTTAATTGATCAAATCAGTCGTCAGTCGATAGATCTTTCTCAAGGTGATATCGAAGGGTTAACAACTGAAGAATTCAATCTGTTAGCTGAACCAAATGAAGATCAATTTAAGTTACTATCTGATCCGCAAGCAATTGATTCAATCAATCAGCTCCATAAAAGATCGCAAATAACCCATTTAAAATTTGTTCAGGACTTACACAGCGGCCAACTGTTTTTCTCCGGTGGCACACTTGTTAGTGACTTAATGGCCATTATCATTATTTTGCTTGGGATCAGCGGTATTGTCTCCTGGCAGAAAAGAATTAACAGGCCTGACGAGTGTTGCAAATAGAAACTAGAAACTAGAAACTAGAAACTAGAAACTAGAAACTAGAAACTAGAAACTAGAAACTAGAAACTAGAAACCATATTGAAACAAAAGATAATAGTTTGCATCTACACAGCATGACTAAAATTGTTTAAAATGCTCAACCTTTTGTGACTTCCCGTTTGAGACCATTCTATGAATTCAAATATACAATCGAATATAGCCGAGCTAATTGGCAATACCGATCTGCTTAGAATCAACAGCCTTTCTGATCTGACCGGTTGCGAAATTTTGCTCAAGTGCGAACATCAAAATCCTGGTGGTTCGATTAAAGACAGAGCAGCATTACAACTGGTGCAGGATGCCATTGCTACTGGAAAACTTAAACCGGGCATGACTATTGTTGAAGGCACGGCTGGTAATACTGGCATTGGTCTGGCGCTGGTTGCCAAAGCACTGGGTTTTAAAATGCTGGTGGTGATGCCTAAAGGACAAACGCCAGAAAAAGAAAGGATGATTGCACTGCATGGCGCAGAATTAAAACTGGTTGATCCCTGCCCGTTTGCTAACCCTAATCACTTTTATCATACGGCGAAAAGACTGGGTGAAGAAAATGAAAGCTTCTGGTGGGCTGATCAATTTGAAAATATCAGCAACAGTAAAGCCCACTACGAAAATACGGGGCCGGAAATCTGGCAACAAACTCAAGGTAAAGTTGATGCGCTGGTTTCTGTTTCAGGTACAGGCGGCACCATTGCCGGAAACTCTAAATATTTGAGCGAGCAGAATCCCGACCTGCAAACCTGGCTGGTTGATCCGGACGGTTCCGGCGTTTTCACCTATCTTAAAAGTGGCGAATATGTGGCCAGTGGCAGTTCATTTACCGAAGGCATAGGTATTATGAGATTGGTGGAAAACTTTAAACAGGCGAGAATAACCAAAGCGATTAATTTACCCGATCAGGATCTGGTAACCATATCCCGTGAGCTTAGAGATAAAGATGGCATTTTGCTAGGTAGCAGTTCAGCATTAAATGTGGCGGGGGCTTTGTTTGCAGCAGCTAAAATGGGTAAGGGAAAAACCATTGTCACTTTTTCCTGTGATCTGGCCGAACGTTCTTATTCCAAACTCTATAATCCGGAATTTTTGGCTGGAAAAGAAATACAGGAAAATAATGAAACGCTGGAAGAAATGTATGCTCGCTATCAATCAATGCCGGACGATCGAATTGTCACTGTTTAATCTAACTCAAGTCGCAGGTTTGGATTAGTTAAAGTGACATTTCATAAGCATTTCTTTTCTGATTATAAGCATCAACGAGATTATCAATAGAACCTTGATCATAAGGACGCAAACCACTCATAATGATCTGTTTTTCACCATGCCCAATTGATTGTCCATCTGCACACAAATCAAATTTCATGGTTACTGTGCCACGTTTGCCAGTAACATCAAATTTGACTGACTTGGCCTTTACTTCAGCTTCGATATCAACAAACTGATCAAAATGCACTTTCATTTGATCGTAGATAACCATAGGTCGAGAAGTATTTACCATTACGCCTTCCTGTTTCATTAAATCAATTAAAATATGTGGGAAGGTTTTTCCTGAAAAAGCCACATAAGCTTTAATGAATGATTCCAGAAATAATGGGTTTTGAGTCACTTCGCCTCTACGATTGATGGTCAGACATACTTTATCATCCTGATCCTTGGCAACAATTTCATTTTCAGAAACAACCAGATCGATTTCATCATTACCGCCAATCATCCCCTGAAAATCAAAGGTCATTTCCTCGCTTAAACCAAACTGGCTTACTGTTAAAGAAAACAATAAATCCCCAGGCACACAAAAACGACTGTTGTCGGCATCATGCAACGGATTAAAGTCTCCCGCCACCTGCTTGGCAAAATCACTGCCCTGCTGTTTTGAAAACACATATTTATTATTGGTTTTACTGTAAAAATCGTCTACAAACATAACTGCTCCACAACCGCAAATCGGTCTTTCCTGAACTGAGATATTCTAGCAGAATAAAAATGCGCGGACTATACACATCTTTTATTATTAAAACCAGTGTCTTTGGTCTTACCACAGGAATAATTCAGGTTAGAGGAGCTAGATACGGGAATCATGGGGTCAGATGAACTTGAACTCTCTATTTCAAGTTCATCTGACCCCTTTAAAGTATGGCCGTCTTTCTCCTGTATGGCGCGATAGCTTGCGTTTCCCGCCATTCACATCCTCATTTTTCTTTTATCAACAGTAAACAGCTAGATATCATGAGTATGCTCCTCGAATCCCTCTTCCTTTATCTATCATATCGACCGAAGTGGAGACATATCCCAAAGACATAAGTTCTAAGAAGAACACTAACCCCTCAATACCCGCCTTGTATCCTGATAACACTGTAAACAAAAGCTTTCAAAAGCTTTTAATAAATCAGGTTGAGGCCAAACGCCAGTCGAAATATCAATTTTACCAACCGCAATCTCATAATCTGCCAATAACTGAATATATTCCCGACGCTTTTCCTGTGGGATAACGATTGGAGGCAATCCAGACTTTAACAAAGGTACATTAGCCAATAATCTGGCTATACGACCATTGCCATCCCAAAATGGATGAATGTGCACAATACCAACATGAATTCTGGCATACCAAACATGAGCCTGTTGTAGTGAAACCTGATTCGCTGAATTAATCGTTTGCATAATCTCATCCATTAACTTAGGCACATCTTCGGGCAAGGCGTATTCGAGATACACCTGTTGATTGTTTGAATCAACA
>JAOUOC010000233.1 GCA_029880585.1 Gammaproteobacteria bacterium | reverse complement strand
GACCATAAACGATATCAGGGTTTCCTGGTTCGGTGGCGGGTTGATGACCATCCCAATCAAGAATTAAAAACCAGTCATTATTTTTAATACCATGAGATTTTGTGGTGCGCGATGGCCCCCCTTGTGACGAATTGTCTTGTGTGCCACCATAAACATAATAAAAAGGTTTTGCGTCGTCTACGGCTATTTTATAGAACTGAGTTATTGGCATGTTAGAAATAAAACGCCATTTGTCCATATCGTCTCTGGTCTCATAAACACCACCATCACTACCAATTAACATAAAATCATCATCTGTCGGATGAAAAGCAATAGCGTGATCATCTACATGTTTGTTTTTATTATTTAAAGCTGTCCAGGTCTTGCCACCATCATCACTGTATTGACTGTGGTTACTTGCCATATAGATACGATCGAAACGGTGGGGATCGGCAAAAATTTCCTGATAGTAATGAGGGCCCGTTCCACCACCTACGGCATCAGACATTTTGACCCAACTGGCACCTTTGTTTTCGGAACGATAGAGACCACCTTTTCGCTGATTGATTTCAATGGCAGCATAAATTACATCGGGGTTAATTTTTGAAATGGCTAATCCAATTTTTCCCATATCAGTTTCAGGCAGGCCTTTAGTGAGTTTGCGCCAGGTTTTACCACCATCATCGGTGGTATGAATTGCAGAGCCAGGACCTGTACCAACATAAGTTGGAAGTGTTCTTTGTCTTTGCCAACTTGCGGCGTAAAGCTTATCAGGGTTTCTAGGGTCTATCACTAAGGAGGTTACGCCAGTCCATTCGTCAATTTTTAAAACATTATTCCAGGTTTCGCCACCATCGATAGTTTTAAAAAGACCACGTTGACCACCTTTAGACCATAAGGGGCCTTGTGAAGAAACCCACACGGTATTGGAGTCATTGGGATGAATAATAATATCGGAAATATGCTCTGAATTTTTTAAGCCCATGTTTTTCCATGTCTCACCACCATCTAGGGAGCGATAAACACCATCACCAAAACTTAAATGACGACCACCATTATTTTCTCCAGTACCCACCCAAATAATATTAGAATTGCTGGGGTCAATGGTGACATCGCCAGTCGAATAGACCGCTTGTGAGTCAAAAATCGGTCTCCATGTTATTCCGCCATTGTCCGTTTTCCATACGCCACCAGAACCAACAGCCACATACCATGTAGAAGGATCTTTTTGATCTACCTCTATGTCTGCAATTCTACCCGACATATAAGCCGGGCCAATATTGCGTAATTTCATTTCGGAAAATAACTTGTCTGTCATTCCTTGTTCTTCTTTAGCTGCTTGCAATATCGGAATAATTAGTGCAATAAGTAATACAATGATAGTAAGCCGTTTCATGTTATCTCCTGTAAACCAATTTAAAGGTGATTGTTCGCTGTTTTGGTCTTGTTGAGTGTTGTTTGTCATAAGTTAAAATGTATTTTATAAACTAAATCGTTGGAGCCTATGGAGTAGCAGTATATAACAAATTTGTTGTTAAACAAAAATGTTAGCTGTTAGTGTTTTTTAGGTTCAGACCTACTTACAAGGAACGAATACAACAGGAGCGAATAGGAAACAGAAGCGAGTTGCGAGTTGCGAGTTGCGAGTTGCGAGAAAAGAGAATTAGAGAGATAGAGAGATAGAGAGATAGAGAGATAGAGAGGAGCGGGGAGCTGGGTTCGAGGCGGGAGGAAACAACCCACCGTCATTCCGGGCTTGAAGCGGAATCCATCTTCTTGCCATCATGCTGGTGGCACGCTTACATGTAGAATAGACTGTCATTGCGAGGAACGAAGTGACGCGGCAATCTCCTGAAGACAATTGCATTATTCAGGGAGCGTTGCGAAAAAATAGAAAACAGGTACGGGGTTCGAGGAGCGAATAAAAAAGTTCCCTGAGCTTGTCGAAAGGTATCATTCCCTTTGAACAACAAACTTCATTGTCCAAGATCAAGTATTGAACACAAAACTGCTGCTACCATAAGTTAAAACACTTTTTTATTGTTTCAACAATACTAATAAAGGAGTACCCATTATGAAGCAAACCATAGCGGCAGCTTCTCCTGCCAAAGAGAAAAAACATCACTGGCAAATCTATTGCGATGGTCACAACAGCCAATCGGTTATGCCAGAGTATCTTGCAAAGAATTACTGGTGGGCGTATTTGTCGCCGATAGGGGTTCGTATTTTTGATCATCCTTTTATGGTTAATCGAATATTGTGGGGGCAGTATCATAAAATTGCCAGCGATACAGTCAAGTTACTGGCCAAAGAATCTGATTATACTTTAGCTGAAATTTCCTGTGCCTATGGTGAAATTATTCCCAAAGTTGGAGCAGAGTCCAATGCCGAGCAAGTTTATCTGTTTGATATTGCGCCTATTCAATTACGTCAGGCGCAAAAGAAAATCCGCCACAATCACACAGAAGACAAGTTTACTGTTTTTCAAGCCAATGCCGAGGCCATTCCGTTAAAAGATAATGCGGTGGATAATTCACTCATATTCTTTTTGCTTCATGAGTTGCCTGTTAGCAGTCGTAACAAGGTTTTAAAAGAAGCATTTAGGATTACCAAACCCGGTGGTCGTGTGATTATTGCCGATTATGCGCCCAAAACAGAAACTCACTGGTTTCATAAACTCGCTTTTTTCCGCAATATTTTTGAAGGTCTGGAGCCATTTTTGGGTAACTTCTGGCGAGCGGATTTGGAAAAAGAGCTTAAAGCGGCTGCCGAGTCTCAAGGCAAGTCTTTTAAAGCAGGTGAAAAGAAGTTTTACTGGCACAATTTTTATCGGTTATTGGAATTCAGAATTGATAAGTAGGAGATTGTTGCGAGTTGCGAGTTGCGAGAAATAGAGAAAAAGACAATCGGAGCTGGACACGAGTAAAAACAGGAGCGTGGAGCTGGAAGCGAGGTTGGAGAAAAGCCGTCATGCTGGCGTAGCCAGCATCCATCAAAAGAACTGTCATTGCGAGGAACGTCGTGACGCGGCAATCTCCTGATGACGGCTGTGGACTCAACATATCAAAGGCCGTCATTCCGGGCTTGACCCGGAATCCACTCCCGGTCGTCATGCTTCCGACGTTCAAAAGTGGTTCCAGACCATGTTGGCAAACCCGCGTCTGTGAATGCACTGTTCTTGGCACTGCATACTTATTTTGTCTTTATCTTAACCTCAAACAGATCCTGCTAACAGGATGGTAGAAACGCGTCCTTTAGGCGTTTCGTTTGAGGTTTATTAAGCGAGTATCTCTTCTTCCCATGGAATTATTCATTATTTGATGTAATATTAACTTCTGATTTTAAAACTTTTAATATAAACAAGCATGCTAAACATTTTTAAGTCTAACTCGTCGTTGCTCGATGAAGAAATTATTGAATGGATTTTCAATTGTTACGCTTGGACACTCAACCAATTTGATAAAGACGTTTTTTTGAATGAAGCTGTCTTGGTGATCCCCGATAACAAGCATTTTCCCGGCAAGGAAACTACGGCTGATGGCATGGCAAACCTGATATTTGATCAGGTTAAGCAGTATGCTGGCATGGCTCATTGGCCGACGCGTTTAATTAATCTGGATAAAAGCAGCGGTGAGGTTCCATCTAATCTACCGATTGTCATTGACGGTGCGTTGCGTGGTAAAAATGCGAAAATGCAACTGGATAAATCGGTAACGCTGCAAGCAGTAAATTCTCAATTAGCTCCATTTGTTAGCAGCTACCCTCAGCCGACAAATAGTATCAGCTTTAGTTACCATCCTCAGCAGCTTAAAAGCCCTGAGGGGATCATTGCCCATTTTGCCCATGGCTTATCGACTCATTTAGCCGCTACAGCCAAAATATTGCCACCTGGCGGAGCCGACTACCGGCCTATGGCAGGCGAGTTAACAGGAATTTTTATGGGCTTTGGAATTATGTTTGCAAACAGCGCGGTGATAACACGTGCGGGCGGCTGTGGAGGTTGCGGCGGCGGTCAGTCACCAGTTCGACAGGTATTTTTAAGTGAAGAAGAAGCGACTTATGCGCTGGCGGTATTTTGTCATTTAAAATCCATTGATGGCAGCAATGCGACCAGGCATTTAAAAAAGCACTTACGTGGATTCTTTAAAGCAGCAGTTAAGGATTGTAAACAAAGATTACAGCATCATAGCCTTTTAAAACTGGTTCAAAAATAGGATGAATTT
>JAOUOC010000232.1 GCA_029880585.1 Gammaproteobacteria bacterium | reverse complement strand
AGCCAAGCGTCATCCGCCAAACACGTTGAATGGGGTCAGATGAACTTGAAGCCAGAATTTCAAGTTCATCTGACCCCTATTAGTGCTTGACAAAAAGTTCTGTAATCTAGTATTTTCCAGTATGAAAAACAACCAATGCATTAACAAATAAGCACACAAGGATTTCTATAGGAAGTTGTATCTTGTCGTCAGGGATATGATTATGATTGCTTCAACGCTAGCTTTATCTAATAAACCATTTTCGCTTTATTTTAAATTCGCCTGTTTTGGTATTTGTTTAACCATCATCGGATTTTTACCCACTTATTTGGGACCAATGGTTTCAACTGGCAAAGAATTTGAAATGGTATTTCATTTACACGGATTGTTTTGTGCTCTGTGGTTGCTGTTATTGCTATCACAAACTTTTATGATTCATTCGGGTAACCGTGCTGTCCATAAAAAGTTAGGTTATGCCAGTGTTGTGGTAGCTATTGGTATATTTGTTACCTTGCAAATGGTTGGTTTACGTTCTCATGAATTAATTGCCCTTGAAACAGGCGACGCTGATATCAGTTTTGTCATTACACCGTTTCTCGATTCTTTGACTTTTGCTGCCTTGTATATAGGTGCAATTTATTACCGAAAGAAACCTGACATTCATAAAAGACTAATGGTTCTTGCGACCATTTTATTGTTGTGGGTGGCCTGGGTAAGGCTAAGACATTACCTACCGCCTTTTCCCTATGCGTTCGAACTTTTTGGTTTTATTTTTGGCATCATAATGCCCATTTTGGTTTTCTGGTGGATTGAATATATCAAAACCAAAAAAGTGCATCCTGTGATGTTATATGGTGGTATTTTTGTGATTTGTGAACAATGGATGCAGGTTCTGTTTGTATCGGATCAATCTCCTTTTTGGAAGTCACTGTCAACTGATGTTTATAATCTGCTCAAATCAATTTATTTTTAGCTCCGTAGGGCGGATAAGCCAAGCGTCATCCGCCAAACATACTTCACAGGAATGGTACCCTTCGACAGGCTCAGGGAACTGATGGATGCTGGCCCAGCTCAGGCTGCCCTCTCTTGTTTCGCAATTCACCTTGTTCGCCAGCATGACGGTATAGGACACGGTTGACTTCAGGAGATTGCCACGTCGCAAGCTCCTCGCAATGACAGGTTTTTTCTCGTTCCCATGCTCCTGCGTGGTAATGCATACCGTTCGGTTGATATCGGGAGATCTCTCCACGTTGGTAGATATAACATTTAGTAGATTCAAAACACGGTTGCTTTCGGGAGATTGCCGCACTTCGTTCGCAATGACATAAGTTTATTCTTTATGCTATATTGCCAAAAATCACATAGCCCAAAAATGATAAAAGGAAAACACCATGCACAAAGGTTCCTGTTTATGCGGTGCTGTGACCATTGAAGTGGAAGGAGATTTGCCAATGGTAGAAGCCTGCCATTGTAACAGCTGCCGAAAATGGTCTGGTTATTATCATGCTTCTGTTGATGTGCCACGAGATAGAGTTTCGATTAAAGGTGAGGAACATATCAAGTGGTATCAATCTTCCCAAAGGGCAAGACGAGGTTTTTGTCAGGAGTGTGGAGCTTCCTTATTTTTTGATCCCATAGACAAGGTTAAACACAACTGGATTGCAATTTTAATGGGAGTATTTGATACACCGACTAATACTCATGTGGGTCTACATATTTTTACTGCCGAGAAAGGCGACTACTACCAAATTACCGATGGCTTGCCGCAAAATGAACATTAAGCAAATTGTAATATCTCTGTTCTTTCTGCTTATGCTGTTTTCATTTTCGGTAAGTGGTGCAGAAAAGATGTGTACTTATTCCACTTACAAATGGAATACCATCAGCAGAAAGGCAGTTGATTTCAAAACTGTTCAACATCCTTATTCCGATCTGCAATCCTTCGAAATTGATGAGCAAACCGGCTGTACAGTATGTGAAGAGGATCAGGTGGTCATTCAAATTGGCGATTTACCAGCCTTTAAAGTTTGCAAGCATTTTGCTTTTGATATAGAAAATACTCTTAATCAGTTATGGTCAGATAATCAACCAGTCAACAAAATAGTCGCTTATCGGGTTGGTATGACTCGAGGCGAAGTTGACGAGCAGGGCAATAGAACGGGATTTAGTAACCATTCTTTTGGTATTGCTCTCGACATTAATGATGAGCAAAATGGCTTGTACGATCAATGTATTACCTTCAATGAAAATTGTCGATTAAGAAAAGGCGGTAAATGGTCTCCTGATCAATTTGGCAGCTTGACTCCGGATAGTGAAATTGTAAAAGCTTTTAAATCGATTGGTTTAAAATGGGGAGGTGAAATTGCCGGAAAGCAAAAAGACTTTATGCATTTTTCACCGACAGGCTATTAGAAAGTGCTTTAAACATCAATTTCTTCAAGCGTCAAAATAAAACCTTAGCAATCTCAAAACCAGATAATTTATGGGCTTCTTAGAAACTTTTTATCTAAGGATTTCAATCCTAATGATTAATTATTGACAGTATAGGTTAATTGACGACAAATCTTTGACAAACCTAAAAACCTCTACTAAAAATTAGATTGTAAAACTTAATGAGAAGCAGTTCACATAACAGGAAGCAGTATAAATGGAAACGAAGCAGTTGTTGATTATTGAAGATAATCAAACCCGCAGTCATGAGTTAGCAATTATCTTTGAATTTATCGGGGAAACCTGCATTCAGGCAACCAGTCAAAACTGGAAACAGCAAGTCGACAAAAGCCAAAACCTGATTGGTATTTTTTTAGGTGATACCAAAGACAATTATTCTATCAACGATATGCTAAAAGAAATTTACGCTTTCGATCATTCAATGCCCGTTGTGACTTTATATGATAATCCTGATGTTGATGATTTGCCAGAAAAGGTATCCCGTCTGGTGGTTGGAAAAGTGAATTGGCCGCTTCATCAAAATCAGGTTATTGAAACCATTCATGCTTGCCAATATTGTCGCGATAATGAACACGCTTTTGACAGTGACCATCAATCACTTGAGCTTTTCAGAAGCATGATAGGTAAAAGTAATGCCATGCAAGGTATCCGGGCTTTGCTTGAGCAGGTTGCAAAATCAGATGCCAATGTCATGATTCTTGGAGAATCAGGAACAGGCAAAGAGGTGGCTGCCAGAAATCTTCATTATATGTCCAGTCGAAAAGATGGTCCTTTTGTACCCATTAATTGTGGTGCTATTCCTGCTGAGCTTTTGGAAAGTGAATTGTTCGGTCATGAAAAGGGTGCTTTTACAGGAGCAATTACATCACGCAAAGGTCGTTTTGAATTGGCGCAAGGCGGTACCATATTTCTGGATGAAATTGGTGATATGCCATTGAGCATGCAAGTTAAATTGTTGCGGGTATTACAGGAAAAGACTTTTGAGAAGGTTGGCGGTACTCATTCTATAAAAGCTGATGTCAGGATTATTGCAGCGACTCACCGTAATCTGGAAGATGAAGTTAAAAAGAACAGCTTTAGAGAAGATCTGTTTTATCGCCTGAATGTTTTTCCCGTTGAAATGCCGCCATTGAGACATCGCACTGAAGACATCCCTTTACTGGTAAATGAATTGATAGCCAGACTGGAACGGGAGGAAAGAGGCAATGTCAGGTTAAGTCCTAATGCTGTTCAGGCGTTAATGCAATATGATTGGCCTGGCAATGTAAGAGAACTGGCTAATTTGATTGAAAGATTATGTATCCTGTTTCCATTCGGGATTGTGGACACCAAAGACCTGCCTGAAAAATATCAACCCTCTGGAAATGTGCCAAGCTATGATGAACCTGAATTGGCATTGGTGAGTAAGTCAGATAATGTGGCAGAACCAAAACATGTACATGATGGAAATTCGACACTTGCCCACTTACCAGCCAAAGGCGTTAACCTGAAAGAGTTTGTTGCCAAGCTGGAAATGTCCTACATTGAGCAGGCCTTGATGGAGGAAGATTGGGTGGTCGCCAGAGCAGCGAAAAGATTGGGTATGCGCAGAACTACTCTTGTAGAAAAAATGCGAAAGTATGATATGCAGAAGGCGGGATAATCTTTAGTTTCGAGTTTCGAGTTTCGAGTTTCGAGTTTCGAGTTTCGAGTTTCGAGTTTCGAGTTTCGAGTTTCGAGTTTCGAGTTTCGAGTTTCGAGTTTCGAGTTTCGAGTTTCGAGTTTCGAGTTTCTTTTCT
>JAOUOC010000231.1 GCA_029880585.1 Gammaproteobacteria bacterium | reverse complement strand
AATTACTGGTTGTAACAATGCCACAAATGGCAAGGTTACTGGCGGCGGTACAATTGCTTCAGCAGCTGGTGAAGGTAAGGCAAACTTTGGTTTTAATGGTGATTCTTGTAGCGGTCAGGTTACAGGTAAATTCAATTTTCACGATAAAGATTTTGGTGCTGAAACTGGTGGCGTGAAAATGAATGGAACTGTAAAAGCCACAGATCACTGTGTCGCATCTGGAACTGGCACAAAACTAAATACAATGTGTTCACAGTGCGCTAATGGATATTTGATAACATTAGACTACAAGTCTACAAACCCCAAGAAAAAAGGTAATGGTTCTGCTATGGCTTGCGTGAAGGATAATGGACAAGGCATGAAAGCGACCAGCTCTGATTCAATCTGGGTTAAAGTAACTTCAGGACCTTACTCTGGATATAATAACAACGGTAATGTTCAAGGCAATATCAAAGCTCATTCGTGCGACGAGTAGATAATCTCAGAGCATAGTTAGTACGAAATAAAAGCCCCACTGGAAACGGTGGGGTTATCTAAAATAAGGAAACAGCCTTAAAACTGATAGAATTTTAACTCACTAAATACACCAACCTTGCACCTTCAGCCCTTAACATTTATAGTACTCCGCTAATAATTTAACAAAAGAGAGCAATAAAAAATGGGAATGCATATAGACGGCAAAATGGGTGATGTAGCAGAAACAGTTTTAATGCCAGGCGATCCTGCAAGAGCAAAATTAATCGCAGAAACTTATTTAACCGATGTCACTTGTTACAGTTCAACTCGCCAAATGTTTGGTTTTACCGGAATGTATCAGGGCAAGCGGGTTTCGGTGCAAGGCTCTGGCATGGGGATGCCATCCATTTCAATCTATGCGCACGAGTTAATCCATGATTTTGGTGCACAAAAGATTATCCGTGTGGGTTCATGTGGTGCTTTCAGACCTGAAATAGAATTGGGTGATATTATTCTGGCTCAATCGGCCTCTACTGATTCCAATATGAACAGTCTGGTATTTAAAGGTATGGACTATGCACCAACCGCCAGTTTTGATTTGTTGCTTCGTGCATATCAGGTAGCGCAGGAAAAAGGCATCAAGGTTAAGGTTGGCAACATTCTTTCATCAGACAGTTTTTATGGTGATGATCCGGAAGAATGGAAATTGTGGGCTCGACATAATGTGTTGGCAGTAGAAATGGAAGCTGCGGCTTTATTTACTCTGGCCGCTAAATTTGACCGACAGGCATTAGCCATTCTGACAACCAGTGACAATCTGGCAACAGAAAAAGCAGCCAGCATTGAAGAGCGCGAAACTACTTTTGAGAAGATGGCAACCATCGCACTGGCATTGGCTGATTGATAGTAGCGAGATTAAATGTAAATAAACTAACTCTGCACTTTTGGTCTGGCGGTAAAAGTTATCGCCAGAAATACCAGATTAAACACAGTGAAACTGAAAATGACTGGCACATAATAGTCGGTCAGGTTAGTTGCCAAAATGGCGAGTAAAATAATTCTGGATGATTCCAGACTTGCTGCATAACAGCTACCACTTAATACTCTTCCAATACTAAAACCACTGAACAAGACATAACCACCCCAAATTAGTTGTTGTGCAGTGGGTAACGTATCTATTGTCTTCATCAAATAAATGACAATGCCTGACAAAATAAAATGATGAACAAGGCTATACCATTTTGCGACTGGAGAAACAGCTATCTCAAACTTTTCAAATTTATCTTTTTCAAAAGTGGCCAAAGGGAATTTTTCAGCAACATCATCAGGTCGCCATTTAGGTGGTTTAATCCAGATCAATAATTTGTCTCTCCAGCTTTTGGTATGCCAGGCATCTTTAAATAATTGAACATAATAATGAAAGTTAAGCCACAAAGGATCCCAGCTTTTGAGTGGTTTACGAATGCCATAAATACAGGGTTCTTCATCCAGTTCTTCCTGATAGGTGCCAAACCATTTGTCCCACAAAATAAATACGCCACCATAATTTTTATCAATGTAAATATCATTCATCGCGTGATGCACGCGGTGGTTGGAAGGTGTAATAAATATTTTTTCATACCAACCTAACTTGGGAACCAGACGGGTATGAACCCAAAACTGATAGATCAAATTAAGAGAGAACACTGTAAACAGCATAACTGGATCAAAGCCTAAAATCGCCATTGGTAAATAAAACAAAACCCCAAAAATATCGGTACTGCTTTGTCTTAATGCAGTGGTCAGATTGTATTCTTCACTTGAATGATGGGCGACATGAGATGCCCACATGATATTTAATTCATGGTTGTAACGATGTTTCCAGTAGTAACAAAAATCAAAGAGAACAAAGGCTGCAACCCACATGGCTGGTGTTTTATCAATTTGGAAAATAGCCAGTGATTTATACATGAAAGCGTAGATGGCAAAGGGAATAATTTGTCGGAATACAACATCTACACGGCTGATAATACCTGCATTTAAACTGGTGACTGCATCATTAAGTCTGTAGTAATTGGATTTTTTGAAATGATTGACAACTGCTTCAATAAAAATAAGCAGCAGAAAAAAAGGTATAGCGAGTAAAATGTATTCCATGTAATGACATCTCCGATTTCTGATTATAATCTATTGTCATTTTTATGCTTGGCATTTTAGAGGGAATGAGACACAAATCCCAGTAGTTTTTTATGGTAGGAATGTTAAACGTTATTTGTTAGCCTACATGTATTAGTATTCATTAATAAGCAAAACTTCATGAAATTCCCCAAGCTACTTGAAAAAACAAAACTCATTAAACGTTACAAGCGATTTTTGGCGGATGTGATTCATCCTGAAAAAGGAGAAATGACAGTTCATTGTCCTAATACCGGAAGCATGAAAAATTGCTGGCAAGAAGGTTGGACCGCATGGATACTGGACAGTGAAAACGACAAAAGAAAATATCGCTATACCTGGGTTTTGACTGAAAATGAAAAAGGTCAGTTAATCGGAATAAACACCCACTTTGCTAATCAGATAGTATTTGAAGCTATCGAAGCAGGTAAGATCGAATCCTTAGCCAACTATCAGGAAATAAAACAGGAAATGAAATATGGCGAAGAAAATAGTCGTATTGATATCTGGCTCAAGGATGAAAATGACCAGCAGGTTTATATTGAAGTGAAAAGTGTTACCTTGCTGGAAGATGATGGTATTGGTTATTTCCCTGATGCAGTAACCACCAGAGGGCAAAAACATTTGCGAGAATTAATGCATTGTGTTGATCAGGGGCATAGAGCGGTTTTGGTGTTTCTGGTACAACATACAGGCATCGTGAAAGTGCGACCAGCATCCCATATTGACAAGACCTATGCCGAGTTATTCGAAAAGGCTGTCGATCACGGGGTTGAAGTTATTGTTTGTCGTACCTATATTGATCAGACAGGAATAGAAGTTATTTCAAGTGCTAAGGAAGTTGAGTGTAGAGTATAGAGCGTAGAGACTAGAGATTATAGAGAGAAATTTAAATGAGTGCAGAACACGGTTTTTCAGTTTCGTTAAAACTGATTGAGAATTACCAATTTATGATTGATTTTGGTGACTTTGGACAGATAGTTTCCGATGAACCATCACCATTGGGCGATGGCAAAGGGCCAAACCCAATGCGGCTGTTAGCGGCGGGTGTAGCCAATTGTCTGGCGGCGAGTTTGATGTTTGCCATCAGAAAATTCAAAGGCGATCCGGGTGAAGTGAGTGCCAACATTACAGGTAATCTTGAAAGAGTCGATGGTCGATGGCGAGCCACCAAAATGAAGGTGGCGATTCAATTGGGTAACGATCCAGCTAACATTGAACATTTAGACAGAGTATTGTCTCAATTTGAAGAGTTTTGCATTGTTACTCAAAGCGTTCGTCAGGGTATTGATGTGGATGTGAGCATTGCTGATCCAGCTGGTAATATTATTTATGGGGAGAGCTGACAATAACTCAGTATCGTGTTTCGAGTTCTGGGTTGCGGAATTTTGTAGGTTGGGTTAGCTTGCGTAACCCAACAATATTTTTCAATTCATTTTTGATGTTGGGTTACGCAAGCTAACCCAACCTACGGTTCCAGAATCATAATATCATGTGTGAAATATTCGCGGTATCAAGCCGCTATCCCACAAAAATAACTTTTACTTTTGATGAATTCAGAAGGCATGGTTGTGATACTGGTCCTCACTGCGATGGTTGG
>JAOUOC010000051.1 GCA_029880585.1 Gammaproteobacteria bacterium | reverse complement strand
TATCTGGCATTTTTTGCAATCAGAACTACTTTTTTATCCATTTATTGTTTACGATTAACCTGTTTTACATTGGAGCTACGGAAACAGAATTATGGTCATTTTGGCACAACTGGTTGATGATATTGTTATTAACAAAACAGAAATCCCTTCTGAAGGGCTTACCATTGGCAGAGCTGCATCTAATGATATCCGTCTTGATGATCCTTCAGTTAGTCAAAAGCATGCAAAAATTGAAGTTAAGGAAACCAAAGATGGCACTATCCTCTACTTCCTTCAGGATTTAAAAAGCACAAATCACACTTTTGTTAATGGCAAAGAAATTAACGAAGCAGTAATGACCGATGGTGATGTCATTGTTATCGGAATGATGAATTTCAAGTTTATTAACGATGATGAAGATGCTCTGGCAAAAACCAAGGTATTCAAAAAAAGCTGGATCCCTGGGATGATGTATTTGGAAGATTAATCCAGAGCACTCTCAATACTGTCTAAAGCATTACTTTAGACAATACATTGTTAGATTCATTAACCTTCATCAAGAAAAGTATTTTTAATTTCTTCGACCTGTTCCCGGTTATTAATCAAGGCTGCGACACAGTCCGGGTCAAGTTTGGATTTTGCCAACTCTTCCATCTCGGCAAAGGCCTCGTCTATACTCCAGGCTTCTTTATAAGGGCGTTTGCTGGTTAGCGCATCAAAGATATCGGCAACAGTTATAATGCGCGCTTCGATAGGTATTTCATCTCCACTCAGTCCCTCAGGATAACCACTACCATCCATCATCTCATGGTGGCTTAGCACCAGATTTCGTAGTACTTCAATATGCTCAAGACCTTGCAATTGAAAATTTTCAATCAAATGATCAACCAGTTTTTTTCCCATCACAGAGTGTTGCTTCATGGTGGAAAATTCTTCCTCATTTAGCGAACCCTGTTTTAGCAAGACACTATCCGGTATCGCCAGTTTTCCAAGATCATGAAGCGGAGCAAACAAACCAATGTACTCGATAAAATAATCACTAAAACCATACTTCGGTGCTATTTTAGAGGCAATAAGCCTTGAATAATGAGACATACGCTCAAGATGAGCGCCAGTTTCAGGATCGCGAATATGAGTTAACTGCAGGGCAGACTTAACTGTTGCTGACAGAGTTTTTACTTCGTGAATTTCATTATGGACAAAAAAGGCTATCAGGTGGGAAATAGTATCTAGCGAAGGAAGTAGCTCTTCCCCAAATGCTTCTGCTTGAGTAGAGTTAAAAAAAATAAATCCAAAAAGTTCTCCTCGCCAAAACATGGGAAAAGTGTAACTTGACTGAAAACCTGATTTATATATTGCTTTAGTGTGTTTATGCTCGCTATTTTTAAACAATGCCAAATTTTGAACTACACGGGATTTTCTGGTTTGTTTGATTTCCAGTAGAGATTTGCACTTGGCCAGTTTAGCCTGATAGTGATTAAGTGGAGAATCCTGCTCACTGCTATAGGCATAAGTTCTTAGATAATCGGTTTCGGTATCGTATAAAGCAACTGATATTCTGTCGACAAAAGGCATTTTGTCCAGCATTACTTTGCGGACATGGTCTAGCTTGCCAGCATTGCATATTTCGAGATTTAAATCATCCCATGTATCTTGGTGAAAATAGGCTATCATAACTAACTACACTGATAGTAAATACTGTCTAACCTAGAGTATATCAAAGGAATTCAACGGTGAAGGAATTATTGTTCAAAAATTAGACTTATATCAATAAAAATGAATCTATAAAATACGACTTCTTAAAAAAAATATACCTCCCACTTTCGCTTCGCTTTTGTATCTTAACTTCAGTAAGTGGTTCAACCTCTGGCTACAACACTTGACACCTCTACATTGCAGATAGTAATGTCCGCAAATGCCTGAATAAGCTTCATCTGAAAGTCTTCTTGTTTTTTTCATTTTTATTCGTACCAGGTATCTAATCGTCATTAATGACTTTCATTGCATTTACTGCTGTGAAGGCTGGATGTTGCCAAAATAATTCGCATGGATTGCGCTGTTTTAATGATAAACAACCACGAGTGTTTTAATCATTAAAAGTATTGTATTACTTCTAAGGTTAATACACTGAAAACAACAAGGAAGCTAACATGAAAATTTTACTAATCACTTTTGTATTCTTATTTTCAACATTTTTAATTGCCGAAGAAAATATGGCATACAAACAGTACAGTTCAATATTAATCACTCCTGATTATACACAACTAAATCAATTCGCCATTAAAATGGAACACCATAATAAAACATTTCATTCTTCTGGACCTTATCGTGCCAGAGTTTTCAATGTCGTTTCTGGTTCAGATGTTGGGAAGATATATTGGATAATGGGGCCATCAACTTATTCTCATCTTGATGATAAGCCGTCTAATAAACCTCATAATAACGACTGGACTAAAAATGTAATGCCTCTAGTAACCAAGATTGAGCATGGTGAATATTGGCGTGAAAAAAAGATTATTCAACCTCTAGTTGACAATCTGAGTCCTACTAGCCAAGAAACAGAAGATTCTATGAATATTTGGTTGATACGCTTTATGGCTGAGAACTCTAATATTGATCGCCAAAGGTTTAACGATCTTTATGATAGAGTTGCAGAGACGTATAGTGCAACTAAAAAGATTAAATATGGGGCAGTGTTAGATAACTATCTCCTGCAAGGTAACAAAAATGACCGTCATGTGATCGTCGCTTTAGGAATGCAAAAATGGTCTGATATGGATATTGATTTGCAATTTAGACAGCGTTATGAAGAACTTTTTGGCACAGATTCTTTTCAACAATTTCGAGAAGAATTGCTCACGATATTCACGACCGATTGGCAAGAAATTTGGGTGTTAAACAAAAAAATGAGCGGTATGGAATAGCCTTAACATTTCATTTGTATATAACTTTAATGTTGTCCATTCATTTGGGTGGGCAACATTTTTTTAGTTACTCGAACCCCGTAACTCGTAACTCGCTACTCGAAACCGGTTTCAGGAGATTTCCGCACATGGTTCGCAAAAATCGGTAAGATTCACTTTTTTTGAAATACTAAAGAGGACTCCTAAACTACCCCCTTTATTTAATTGAACCTCTGTTACTAATTATTCTTCAATAGTTAGCAGTTCCTCAGCTGTATCTAGAATAACTTTAATGTCATCAGTAGTACAAACATCCACATCCTCAAAACTATTCAACATCATTACATCCAGTTTTGCCATTTCCTCTAAATATTCAATTACTTTCTTTGCTTTTATTGGGGCTTCACGTTTTAAATCACCTATGGCTTGCAATTTAATTGATAGATCAGTAGAAATTTGTGAGCAATATATTTCTTTCATCTCTTCTTCACTATATTCAGCGTGAACCGAAAACGACAGTAAACAAATTAAGACAAAATTTATAATTTTCATAATAACTCCTGATTTTTAACAAGCTTTAACAGTGTGAGCAAGAGCTCTTCTAAACCACCATCCCTTTCTCTTTAACTAATCCCTCAGCATTATTCAACATCAATTCCTTATCAACAAACTGTGCCAATAACAAAGAACCAAACGCCATCAAGGCACCGGAAAGAAAAACATAGGAAGGATTGACTAACCACATCAAACCAAATGCAGCAGGAATTACCACCGCAGCAATATGGTTAATGGTAAAACTGACACTCGCCGTAGATGCAATATCTGCGGGATCGGCAATTTTTTGGAAGAATGTTTTTATTGCAATGGCGAGAGCAAAAAACAGATGATCGACCACATATAAAAAGGCAGCCATTTCAGCAGATTCCACCAGAGCATAACCGACAAACACAATCATCAAGCCGACATATTCAATGGTCAATGCTTTTTGCTCGCCAATTTTACCCACCAGCTTACCCAGTTTGGGCGCGGCATAAAGATTAAATAAGTGATTGATAATAAAGAGTAAAGCTATGTCAGCGGCATTATAATTAAACTTTTCCACCATCATAAAACCGGCAAAAACCAGAAAAATCTGACGTCTGGCACCACTGAAAAAAGTGAGGGCATAGAACAACCAGTAGCGCTTACGCAAAATCAATTTTTTATGCTGCTGAACGGGGGCTTCAAAATGCGGAAATGAAAACCATAGCCAGACAAACAGAGCAAAACCGACCGTACCAAAGAATAAATAAGCCGTTGAAAACTCAATATGAAAAACTGAGAAAAACAGCCAAATTAGTCCATAAACAATCAGTGCAACCAAAGACTTGATAGACAGGATCACACCTAATACGCGTGGTGCTTCTTCTTTAGATAACCATTGCAACGAAAGAGATTGATTAATCGTTTCAAAATAATGAAAGCCAATGGACATTAAAACCGTGGTGGCATACAGCCCTATTTCATAGGGGAAAAATCCGGTAATGGCAACGCCAACGCTGAGTAAACAAAGTGAAATTAAAGCGAAGGTTTGTTCTTTGAGTAACAACAACAGGAAAACAGCAGTAAAAGCCAAAAAACCTGGAACCTCTCGCAAACTTTGCAGCAGACCAATTTCTTCACCGGTGAAATTGGCCTTTTCAACCACAAAGTTATTTAACATCACTGTCCATGCGGAAAAGGTCAAAGCCATCAATATTGACGTTAAAATCAGAAAAGCCTTTTTGGTCTTCCACTGTTCCGGCATAAGTTGACTCTATATGTAATAAAACCGTTTCACCACGGAGACACAGAGGTCACGGAGAAAGAACAATAAATATTATAGTCTTAACCTTTAAAGTATCGTCATTCCGGTATGTTTTTAGCCGGAATCCAGTGTTTGAACTACCTGATATCTGATAAAGGCATACGAAAATGACGTGTTCTTTATGATACTATTCTTCTGTGCTCTCTGTGCCTCTGTGGTTAATTCATTTTGATCATCGTCTTAAATTATTTTTTCTTTTTAGCTGGTGGCAGATCAGTACATTTACCTTCATAAACCTCAGCTGAAAATGCCAAAGACTCACTCAAGGTAGGATGTGCATGAACAGTTAAAGCGATATCTTCTGCTTCGCAACCCATCTCAATCGCTAGCCCTGCTTCGCCAATAATTTCACCGGCATTAATACCAACAATAGCAGCGCCGATTAGACGGTTGTTGGATTTGTCATAAATGGTTTTGGCAAAGCCTTCAGTGCGACCAGCACCAATTGCACGACCACTGGCTGCCCAAGGGAATGCGCCAACACCATAATCAATACCTTTTTCCTTGGCTTCTTTTTCAGTCAAACCCACCCAGGCAATTTCAGGATCTGTGTAAGCCACACTCGGAATACAACGCGGTTCGAACACATGTTTTTTACCGGCAATCACTTCCGCAACCACATGGGCTTCATGGGTGGCTTTGTGCGCCAACATCGGCTGACCGACCAAATCGCCAATCGCGTATATATTAGGAACATTGGTTCTTAACTGATTATCAACAGCGATAAATCCACGCTCATCTACATTCACACCTGCTTTATTGGCATCAACCAAATCACCATTCGGACGACGGCCAACTGCAGATAAAATACGATCATATCTTTGTGGTTCTTTTGGGGCATTCTTACCTTCAAATGTCACCCACAAACCATCATCTTTGGCCTCAACCTTGGTAACACTGGTTTCCAGCATAATAGATTCATACTGCTTGCTGACATAACGTTGTAGCACTTTAACCACATCTTTATCAGCCGCAGGAATCAATTGGTCGAACATTTCAACGATTGATATTTTGCTGCCCAAAGCACGATAGACTGTCGCCATTTCCAGGCCAATAATACCACCACCAATTACCAGCATTTTTTCTGGCACATCTTTTAATTCCAGCGCACCAGTTGAATCAATGATTCTTTCATCTTCAGGCAAGAAAGGAAGTTGAACTACACGTGAACCAGCTGCAATAATACAGTTTTCGAAATTGATGGTACTCACTTCATCATTGCCTTCAATAGACAGACTGTTGGAAGAAGTAAATTTGGCAGTGCCCTGAACTACTTTAACTTTACGCAGTTTGGCCATACCTGAAAGACCTTTGGTTAATTGGCCGACCACACCATCTTTATAACCGCGAATTTTGTCCAGATCAATTTGAGGCTCACCAAAAACCACACCATGAGATTCCATGCTTTTGGCTTCATCAATGACTTTTGCAGAATGCAGTAATGCCTTGGATGGAATACAGCCAACGTTAAGACAAACACCACCTAAAGTGGCGTGCTTTTCAACCAAAACAACATTCAAACCTAAATCTGCCGCACGAAAAGCTGCTGTATAACCACCTGGTCCGGCTCCAATCACCACAACCTGTGCCTGAATCACATTGCTCATAAACTCTACCCTTATAAAATCAACATCATGATTCAATTAAATCAAACTAAAATCATGATAAATCAAAATCATCTTGCCAAAAAAATTGGCGCTATTTTAACATAACCCGACGAATATCACTTAATGTTTGTGCCAAATGAACCACAAATCTGGCGGCATCAGCACCATCAATCACGCGATGGTCGTAAGATAAAGACATCGGCAACATCATTCGAGGTACAAATTCCTTACCATTCCAGACCGGTTGCATTTTGTTTCGGGATAATCCCAAAATGGCAACATCGGGCCATTTTACAATAGGTGTAAAGGCTGTGCCACCAATACCACCTAATGATGAAATGGTAAAACTGCTACCTTGCATATCATCTGCTGATAATTTCTTATCTCGCGCCTTGGCACTGGTTTCAGCTAATTCAGTCGCAAGTTGATAGATGCTTTTTTGATCAACATCGCGGATCACAGGAACCGTTAAACCATCGGGCGTTTCAACTGCTACACCAATGTGGTAATAGTTTTTCAAAACCAGATTTTCACCGTCACTGGCAAGCGATGCATTAAATTTGGGAAATGCCTTTAAGGTTGAAACCAACGCCTTCATGATAAAAGCCAGAGGTGTTAATCTGACCCCATCTTTTGCCGCTTCGTCTTTCAAAGATTTTCTGAATGCATCCAGTTCGGTAATATCGGCATCTTCATGTTGGGTGACATGCGGAATGGTGATCCAGTTGCGATGTAAATTCACACTGCTGACTTTTTGAATCCGTGTCAGAGGCTGCTCCTGAATCTCACCCCATTTGCTGTGATCTATTGCTGGCATTTCAGGCATGGCAAAAGCACCTGAGGATGCCGTGGCTTTGGGTCTCGATAATTCAAACTTGATAAAATTTTGCACGTCCTCTTTAAGGATCCGTGACTTTTCACCTGTTCCGCTAACCTTTGAAAGATCGGCACCCAATTCACGGGCAAAACGTCGCACAGCAGGACTTGCATGAATAAAGTTACCTGTTGAAGCTCTCTTCATTTGTGGATGAGCTGGCACTGGTGGTGCCTTGTCGGCAGTTGCAGGCATAGGTTGGGCTACAGCTACAGGAGCAGCCGCTTCAATCGTCTTTTCAGCTACTGATGTTTTGATAGTGGAGGCAATTGCCACACCCTTGGCAATTAAATCACCTTGCGAGACTTTATCTCCCACAGAAACCATTAACTCATCAATCGTTCCAGCAACTTCAGCAGGAACTTCCATCGTTGCCTTGTCAGTTTCAAGTACAATCAAACCCTGATCCTTTTCTACCTTGTCCCCTTTGGCAACCAGCACTTCAATCACATCCACATCATTGGCATCACCAATATCTGGAACACGAAATTCAAATGGTGCTTCTGCTATCGGAGTTGGCATAGTTTCAGCGGGTTCTGCATCATCATTTGAAACAGCTACCGGAACCGAAACATCAGCAGGTTTTGCCTCGGATTTTGTTTTATCTGTAGCAACAATTCCCTCAGAGATTTCAAGATCCAGAATCAGTGCTCCCTGGGAAACTTTATCTCCTACCTTGATATGTAAAGCTTTAACGGTACCTGAATCACTGGAAGGCACATCCATGGTTGCCTTGTCGGTTTCCAATGTAATCAACGAATCTTCAGGATTAATCTCATCGCCTACAGACACCAGGATATCAATGATCTCAACATCGGACACATCACCAATATCAGGAACCGTTACTGATTTTATATTACTCATCACAGTTCTCCCTAGCTAACCAATGGATTAGGTTTGTTGATATCAATATTATATTTCTTGATGGCCTTGCTCACTTCACTCGCAGCAATCGTGCCTTCATCTGCCAGAGCTTTTAGCGCGGCAATAACAATATAATATCGGTCAATTTCAAAGAAACGTCGCAAGTTCTCACGGCTATCACTGCGTCCAAAGCCGTCTGTTCCGAGAACTGTATAAGATCGAGGTACATAGGCTCTGATCTGTTCGGCATAAACCCGGATTGAATCTGTAGAAGCTATCACAGGACCTTTTTTATCTGCCAGGCTTTTCGCTACATAACTCTGCGCCGGTTTTTTAGCTTCAGGATTCAAAAGGTTTTGGCGTGTCGCGTCTGCTCCATCTCTGGCTAATTCATTAAAACTGGTTACACTCCATATATCTGCGACTACCTTGTGATTGGTTTCAAGTAATTCTGCCGCTGCTATCACTTCGTTTAAAATCGCTCCCGAACCAAGCAGTTGAACCGGATTTTTATTTTTGGCGGCTTTTGCTTTTTTCAACAGGTACATACCTTTGATAACGCCTTCTTCACAACCTTTTGGCATTTCACCATGTTCATAATTTTCATTAAGAGTGGAAATGTAGTAGAAAACGTTCTCTTGCTCTTCATACATTCTTCTCATACCATCTCGAATGATCAAGGCGAGTTCATATCCATAGGTCGGATCATAACTCACACAATTAGGTATGGTACCAGCAAGAATATGACTGTGACCGTCCTGATGTTGTAAACCTTCACCATTAAGCGTGGTGCGTCCAAAAGTAGCACCTATCAAAAATCCTCTGGCTTGCATATCGCCAGCAGCCCAGGCCAAATCACCAATACGCTGGAAACCAAACATGGAGTAATAAATGTAAAACGGAATCATTGGCAGGTTATTGCTGGAATAACTGGTTGCCGCGGCTATCCAGGAAGACATAGCCCCCGCCTCATTAATACCTTCTTCCAGTATTTGACCTTTTTTATCTTCGCGGTAATACATCACCTGATCAGAGTCAACTGGTTCATATAATTGACCAACTGAAGAATAAATACCAATCTGTCTGAATAAACCTTCCATACCGAAGGTTCTGGCTTCGTCTGGAATAATAGGAACAATACGATCCTTGAGAATTTTATCTTTCAGTAAAACATTCAATATCCTGACAAATGCCATTGTGGTTGAAATTTCGCGACCTTTGGAACCAGCCGTAATTGCCTCGAATGCTTTCAAAGGTGGAATTTGCAAACTGTCTGACTTTTGGCGTCTTGTAGGAACCGAACCACCCAAAGCAGCTCGTCTTTCTTTCAGATATTTAATCTCGGGACTGTCTTCGCCGGGATGATAGAATGGTGTAGTTTCCAAATCTGCATCAGAAACAGGCACATTAAAGCGGTCTCTGAATTGCTTGAGTGCGTCAAGATTCATCTTTTTGACCTGATGGGAAATGTTTTTACCTTCACCACTTTCACCCATGCCATAACCTTTTACAGTTTTGGCCAGAATAACTGTTGGTTGGCCTTTATGATGAACCGCAGCATGATAAGCGGCATAAACTTTGGTAGGATCGTGACCACCACGATTTAAACGCCATATATCTGAATCCGACATATTGGCTACCATTTCCAATAATTTGGGATCTTTACCAAAGAAATAATCGCGAGTAAATTTACCGCCTTTGGATTTATAGTTCTGATATTCTCCGTCAACTGAATCTTCCATAATTTTAAGCAATCGACCTTCGTTATCTCTGGCAATCAACGGGTCCCAATAACGGCCCCAGATAACCTTGATCACATTCCATCCAGCGCCACGGAAGCTGCCTTCCAGTTCCTGAATGATTTTGCCATTACCTCGAACAGGACCGTCTAATCGTTGCAAGTTACAATTGACTACAAAAACCAGATTATCGAGTTTTTCGCGACCTGCCAATGAAATTGCACCCAATGATTCTGGCTCATCCATTTCGCCATCGCCCATGAAGGCCCAGACTTTACGATTGTCAGTGCTTGCTAACTCTCTATCCTGCAAATACTTTAAAAAGCGAGCTTGATAAATGGCTTGAAGAGGGCCTAGTCCCATTGAGACTGTTGGAAACTGCCAAAAGTCCGGCATTAGCCATGGATGTGGGTAAGATGATAAACCTTTACCATCAACTTCCTGACGGAAGTTTTGCATCTGGTCTTTAGAAAGACGGCCTTCCAAAAATGCTCTGGCATATATACCGGGTGAGGAATGTCCCTGAAAATATATCAGATCACCTTCTTGCTGCTCATTAGTTGCTTTAAAGAAATGGTTAAAACCGACATCATATAATGTAGCGGAAGAAGCAAAGCTTGAAATATGTCCACCAAGCTCTTTATCTTTTTTACTAGCCTGAAGCACAAGCGCAATAGCATTCCATCTAATAATAGAACGTAACCTTTGTTCCATTTCCTGATCGCCAGGAATATTTGCTTCCTTACCAGTAGGAATCGTATTGAGGTACGCTGTTGTTGCTTTATATGGCAAATGAGCGCCTGAGCGTCTTGCCATATCAATTAATTTTTCAAGCAAATAATGGGCTCTTTGTGTGCCCTCAGCTTCCAATACCGCTTCAAGTGCATCGAGCCATTCCTGAGTTTCTATTGGATCGACATCGTGATTCAGATCAGCCATAAGCTTCCTCTTTTCTCATTAAAATTTTGATAATAACTGTAACGTCAATAAGTATAGCAGCTATGGCACTTTTAACCTGTTAGGCGAAAATCAAGTTCTAAGCTCTAAGCTCTAAGCTCTAAGCTCTAAGCTCTAACATTCTGTTAGCTAGACTAACCAGTTGAAGTAAAACATTTAAAATCGTTCTAATTTTCAAAAATAACAGTCATTTCATAAAAAAGCAATACTTAGCTATGCTAATATTAATGATTTTCAATGATTCATATGCAAAAGTTAATGTTTCAAATTAAACCCTGATAATAACCATAATATATAACAATACTACAACATTGATTAGCCTAGCTAATCTATTTGATAAATTTGTCACTCTTTAATTTTTTATTTCAGGAGTATATGACAAAGTTAATGGAAGGCAAAAATGGAAAAAGATGGGACAGCCAAAGCAAACTTTAACTTTGGCTTGAGTTTACTTACCACATGATAAATGTCAGAACAGCAGAAACTACCAGATAGATTATAATAGTTCGCTCAATCAAGGCTAAAGCGTTCTGGTTCTCACTAACACTTTCAGAAGATCGACCTATATCAATCCCCATTGCTGCGACACCTGTCTCAGTGATCACTTGACGGTTACTTGAATTAATATCGGTAAGGTAATCTTTAACGCGATAAAAACCGTTAACAAAATCTCCACCTAACAAAAACATAAAACTGGTTACTCTGGCAGGCAGCCAGTTTATCCAATGGATCAGATTTGCAACCAGATTTAGATGCTTGTCTTTGTCATTATCTTTACAGTGACAATAGTATTGGTGTGTCAAACGATAAAATAACGCACCATAGGGTCCCAGAAAAATAAACCAGAAAATTACACCGAAATATCGGCAAAGACTTTCAACGAAAATGACCCGAGTTGCATTTCTGACCAAATCATCGCTTTCAATGACACTTTCCAGATGCGTTGTTTCTTTCAACACTAAAAAAGCAGC
Source organism: Gammaproteobacteria bacterium (assembly GCA_029880585.1). GTDB lineage: Bacteria > Pseudomonadota > Gammaproteobacteria > Enterobacterales > Kangiellaceae > Aliikangiella. Next base: position 2,337 of record JAOUOC010000051.1, on the reverse strand, counting down.
TTGCTCATCGCCTCTTTCCATCGCTTCAAAATAACTATTAAGCGATTTGTCTAACGGTTGAGGTCCTAGGCTGTAAAACAAAGTGACAATACAGATAACAAAATAACCTAAATTGTACGAACCGGATCCTATTACTCCTGCTATAAGCCAAAGAATTGCTACGGGCGCCAGAAGAACTAATAAAACACCACCCCAGGATTCGAAAAAAGATTTATCTGAAAATTGCTTTTCGATTTTTTCTTGTAATGTAACAAACCATTGAAAAGAGCGATATTGAGAACCCCATCGAAAATAAAATTCTATGGCCATCACGATAAGGATTGCAATTAAATTCATAAGATTACCTGTTTGATTTTATGTAACGCTTATAGAGAGAATCTTTTGCGCAGTATTGACACCATATCTGATGATTTTCCCCAGTTTTTAACTAAAAACATACAACGCAATAATAACAGATATTATAAAAACCGGCACTATTTTACAAGCAGCCTTTGTTTGATTTTGTTTTCAACTTTGATCATGACAAGTCTAGATTAGCATCAATCTTTCCAGCATTTCCCTGATTGTACTTTCAACAATTTTATTTAACTGAATTTTTCTGATCTTTTTCTGACTGTATTTTTCTAATAAACTGCTTCGCGTATAGCTACCAATTTTCATTCCACTGTAATTCACAAACACATATTTTTGATTTGCTTCAATAAATTTTGCCAGTTTGCAGTAATAAGTATTAACATTTCCCTTTATTTCAAACCATTCTCCCTCTTTTAGTGATATTTTTTGATTGTCTGATTTTGATTCATCTGCACCTGAAGAAATTGCATATTGTGGAAATAACAAATCATCTGCATTATCATGAATATCATGGTTCCATTCATCATCTATTACTTCTTCGGCTACTATTTTTTCAGACATAGGTTGCAAATCGATTTCCCCTTCATCCACATTGCTCAAAATAAAATTTGGCACCTGAAGTAGAATTTCCTTAAAAGCTTCATCCAATTGTTTGATAAGCTTATGTTGTTCGCTACTGGAAATTGATGAATCGCTTAAAATTTCATTAATATTTTCAACTAAAACCGGAAAATTATTTACACGTTGATTAAGCATTTCTCTTGAATCAATGGTTTGAAAACTATCAACCAGTCTACCAGCCAATTCACATAACTTTTGCCAATTTTTGTCGCGATTTTTTAGTTTTTCAACAAACATCAAATGAAACCAGGCATTTTTTAAAATATTCTGAATTGTCAGAGGAATAAATTTATCTTTACATATCTCATTAAGTGCTACAGCTACGGAGATCCAGGCCTGATCAGATTGAGCCTTGCCTTCTTCTGCTTCACATATTCTGGCCTCATACACTGAAGCTTTACCGATAAATTTATCCTTCTCGGTTTCCAGAAGTTTAACCTTATCTTCAAATAGCTCAATATTATCACCAAAGTCATTATTGATAGCTTCTATCACATGATGCAAAACTTTAAGTAATTCATTTGAATATTTGTTTTCTGTAGAACACAAACAGGCTATCTCAGCTATCAAATTAACTAATCTTCTTGCACAGTGTTCAGTATTACTAAAGAAACTATCTTCCAGATAAACTGATTTTATGATGGCAATTCTGGTTTGTTTTATAAGATTACGTGTTTCAATTTTAAGAATTTGATTTTTTTCAACTATATCAAAAAAAAGCAACATTAAATCAAGAATATCATTGTGGTATTGCTTGAATAAAAAACTTTCCGAACTAACACCCAATTCAAATGCAAGCTCATCCTTGATTAAGTTTTTTAGATTGATATTCTGAATTTCAATTTGATTACGGTAAACTTTTTTATGAAGTCGCGTTAGACAACCAATTAATAGCTCATCACTAACCTGATCATTTTTATCATCAAGATTATTGTGACCCAATAACTTGATTAATGATTTTAGTGAGATACTTGTTTCTGCAACCGAAACTGAATTTTCTACTAATCCATCCGATTTCTGTTGCAACTCAGATTGCTGACTAACGATGTTCTTATCTTGCTTTTCATAATCTGTCACTGCAAGTACCGCCAAAATTTATTCAAGAACATATGTTCAAATGTTTACTACTCGTAATGCATTATTCATTACAAATTAACCTTATTGACTAATGAGATATTTTCTTTGTTTATCAGTTAGTTATTCACTATTAAGTATAGTAAAAATTTGGCTTGATGCTATATTTTTATATTTGCTGCTGGAAGTTAAAATACTATCCATGTAACATTAAGCAATCTGATGTCTTTTGTTTTTTGTTAAAATGCCGATGAATCAACAAGATAATAATCACAAAAATACTGATCA
>JAOUOC010000230.1 GCA_029880585.1 Gammaproteobacteria bacterium | reverse complement strand
ATTCTGGCTGAGATTTCAGGAACGGTTAGCTTTGGTAAAGAAACCAAAGGTAAACGCCGCTTGGTTATCACGCCTACTGAGGGTGATACTTATGAAGAATTGATTCATAAGTGGAGACATCTGAACGTATTTGAAGGTGAAAAAGTTGAAAAAGGCGAAGTTGTTTCCGATGGTGCAGATAACCCACATGACATTCTTCGCCTGAAAGGTGTAAGTGCTTTAGCTAACTATATTGTTAATGAAGTTCAGGATGTATATCGCTTGCAAGGTGTAAAAATTAATGACAAACATATCGAGTGTATTGTCAGACAAATGCTGCGTAAGGTTATTATCTCTGATTCAGGTGACAGCAAGTTGCTGAAAGGGGAACAGGCTGAGTTTGTTAAAGTACTGGAAGTGAATGACGAATTGACGGAAGCTGGTAAAGATCCGGTCAAATTTGATCGAGTGTTAATGGGTATTACAAAAGCATCATTAGCAACAGAGTCATTTGTTTCTGCAGCATCTTTCCAGGAAACAACCAGAGTATTGACCGAAGCAGCTGTAAGCGGCAAGAAAGACATGCTGTCGGGCCTGAAAGAAAACGTCATCGTTGGACGTTTGATCCCTGCTGGAACAGGTTTAACTTATCACGCTGGCAGAAAGAAAAACAGTATTCTGGAAACCTCTTTGGTTGAAGAAACTGTTTCGGCAGAAGATGCTGAAAAAGCCTTGAGTGATGCCCTTAGTTCTACTGATACAGAAGAATAGGGAAAAAATAGTTGGGTATTCGGATTTACTATCCGGGTGCCCATCTTGACATCCAGGTGTCATGCCATTAAAATGCGCGTCCCTTTGGTGACCGCATTCGGCACCCTGGGATTTTTGTAAATTAAGCTGGAGTTATTGTAAATAATGTCAACTATTAATCAGTTGGTACGCAAGCCTCGAAAAAGAGTCGTGCAAAAGAGTAACGTTCCTGCGCTTGAAGCGAATCCGCAAAAGCGTGGTGTGTGTACTCGTGTTTACACAACTACTCCTAAAAAGCCAAACTCGGCACTTCGTAAAGTTGCTCGTGTTCGTTTAACAAACGGCTACGAAGTAACTTCTTACATTGGTGGTGAGGGTCACAATTTGCAAGAGCATAGTGTTGTAATGATTCGTGGTGGTCGTGTTAAAGACTTACCAGGTGTTCGTTATCACTGTGTTCGTGGAAATCTTGACTTGGCGGGAGTTAAAGACCGTAAGCAAGCACGTTCCAAGTACGGAGCTAAGAGACCAAAATAACAGCGGGAACGCTATAAATTCACGAATCATTTTGATTCATAGTGACATTTGACAAAATACAGCTTAGCCCAATCGTGCAAGGCGTTTTGGGTTGAGACTGGTTAAATGTTAAAGACATCCCATAGTGATGTGAGTAAGGGCCGGACACAGTTCCGGGTGAACCTGAAGGTACACATAGGAAAATATATTATGCCAAGAAGACGCGTCGTTGCCAAACGAGAGATCTTGCCTGATCCAAAGTTTGGAAGTGAATTGCTAGCGAAGTTCATCAACGTATTGATGGTTGATGGAAAGAAATCTGTCGCTGAAAAAATTGTATACAGAGCTTTGGACATTATCAAAGAAAAGAAAAGTGTCGAAAATGCTTTGGAAATATTTGAAGAAGGTATTGATAAAATCAGACCACTGGTGGAAGTAAAATCTCGCCGTGTAGGTGGTTCTACTTATCAGGTACCAGTCGAAGTAAGACCTTCAAGACAAACAGCACTTGCCATGAGATGGCTTGTGGAAGGTTCACGTAAACGTGGTGAAAAATCAATGGATGCCCGATTAGCTGGTGAGATCCTTGATGCCATTGAAAATCGTGGCCACTGCGTGAAGAAACGTGAAGACGTACATCGTATGGCTGAAGCGAACAGAGCATTTGCTCATTATCGCTGGTAAGTTATTCGAAAGACTATTATCGGGTAGAGAGAAATTCCATGCCACGCACCACGCCCATAAACCTGTATCGTAACATTGGTATTGTTGCTCATGTTGATGCAGGAAAGACAACCACTACAGAGCGAGTGTTGTTTTATACTGGCCTTTCCCACAAGATGGGAGAGGTTCATGATGGTGCTGCAACAATGGACTGGATGGAGCAGGAGCAAGAAAGAGGTATTACCATTACTTCTGCTGCAACCACGACATTCTGGCGCGGTATGGAAGGTCAGTACGAAAAACATCGTATTAATATCATTGACACACCGGGACACGTTGACTTTACTATAGAAGTTGAAAGATCGCTTCGAGTATTGGATGGAGCCGTCGTTGTTTTTTGTGGGTCTTCAGGTGTTGAACCTCAATCAGAAACTGTTTGGCGACAAGCGAATAAATACCATGTTCCAAGAATGGTATTTGTTAACAAGATGGATAGAGCAGGTGCTGATTTTCTTCGTGTTGTTGGGCAGATCAAAAAAAGATTAGGTTCTAATCCTGTACCTGTTCAATTACCCATTGGTGCCGAAGAAAATTTCGAAGGTATTGTAGACTTAATTAAAATGAAGGCCATTTACTGGAATGAAGATGATAAGGGTATGACCTTTAAATATGCTGATATTCCAGCGGATATGCTTTCTGAGTGTCAGCAATGGCACGAAACAATGATTGAGTCAGCAGCAGAAGCCAGCGAAACATTAATGGATAGCTATCTTGAAAATGGTGAGTTGACGGAAGCTGAAATCAAGCAAGGTTTACGATTACGAACGTTAGCTAATGAAATTGTTGTGGCAACCTGCGGTAGCGCCTTTAAAAATAAAGGTGTTCAGGCCGTTCTGGATGCTGTAATTGATTTCATGCCATCGCCTGTCGATGTTCCGCCAATTACCGGTATTTTATCGGATGGTGAAACAGAAGAAGCCAGACATGCTGATGACAAGGCGCCGTTTTCTGCTTTGGCGTTTAAGATTGCGACTGATCCTTTTGTTGGTTCATTAACCTTTTTCCGTGTGTATTCCGGTGTTATGCGAACTGGTGATCAAATACTGAATTCGGTGAAAGATAAAAAGGAGCGTGTGGGACGTATTGTTCAAATGCATTCCAATTCACGTGAGGACATCAAAGAGGTTTATGCTGGTGATATAGCAGCAGCCATTGGTATCAAAAATGTAACAACTGGCGATACCTTTTGTGATGGTTCAAAACCGATTGTTCTTGAGCGTATGGAGTTTCCTGAGCCGGTTATTTCAGTTGCAGTAGAGCCAAGAACCAAACCTGACCAGGAAAAAATGGGGCTGGCATTGAGTAAATTGGCACAGGAAGATCCTTCTTTCCGTGTTGAAACCAATGAAGAATCCGGTCAAACCATAATTTCCGGTATGGGAGAATTGCATCTTGATATTCTCGTTGAACGTATGCGTCGAGAGTTCAAGGTGGAAGCCAATATTGGTAAGCCACAGGTTGCTTACCGTGAGACTATTCGAAAGAAAGTAGAAGCGGAAGGCAAGTTTGTCCGTCAGTCTGGTGGTAAAGGGCAATATGGCCATGTCTGGTTGAAGATTGAACCTATGGAAACCGGTGGTGGCTACGAGTTTGTCAATGAAATTGTTGGTGGTACAGTACCAAGAGAATATATACCTGCAGTTGATAAAGGTATTCAGGAACAAATGCAGCAAGGTGTTTTTTCAGGCTATCCAATGGTAGATGTGAAAGTGACTTTGTATGATGGTTCCTATCATGATGTGGATTCCAGTGAAATGGCATTTAAAATTGCCGGTTCAATGGGATTCAGAAAAGGTGCTATGGATGCGTCACCAATACTACTTGAGCCGATTATGGCAGTAGAAGTGGTAACACCCGAAGAGTATATGGGTGATGTCATGGGCGATTTGAATCGTCGTAGAGGTACCGTTCAGGGAATGGATGATAACCCTTCTGGTAAGGTTATCAGAGCGGAAGTTCCCCTTGGAGAAATGTTTGGTTATGCTACAGATTTACGTAGTGCAACACAGGGTAGGGCAAGCTATTCAATGGAGTTTGCAAAATATTTGGAAGCACCGGCAAGCATAGCCGATGCGATGAAATATTAACGATTTTATTATTAACACTATTACTTATTGAGGAAACAGGTCATGTCAAAAGAAAAATTTGAACGAACCAAACCCCATGTAAACGTCGGCACAATCGGTCACGTAGACCATGGTAAAACAACTTTAACAGCGGCGATGTGTACAGTATTGTCAGAAGCCTTTGGCGGACAAAAGAAAG
>JAOUOC010000050.1 GCA_029880585.1 Gammaproteobacteria bacterium | reverse complement strand
ACCACCTCTAACATTCGTTTTGAGATCAAGGATGCAAGTGGTCAGGTTGTCAGAAGTATTGAGGTTGGCACGCAGGATGTTGGCGATATCGATTTTATCTGGGATGGCCGTGACAATGATGGTAACGCTATGCCCTCAGGAAATTACACCATAGCTGCTTACGGACAAATTGGCGGAAGCAGCGAGCAGTTATCTACCTCAATTGTGGCAAGAGTTGAAAGTGTCAACATTGCCGGTTCAGATGGCAGAATTCTGCTCAATTTAAGTGGATTGGGTCAAATTGAATTTAATGAAGTGAAAGAAATTGGTTAATCAGGAGAGAAGTTATGTCTTTTAATACAGCACTAAGTGGATTGAACGCAGCGCAAGCTGATTTGAATGTGACGGCAAACAACATTGCCAATGTAAATACAACCGGATTCAAGGAATCGAGAACCGAGTTTTCTGATATCTTTTCTTCTACTTCTTACGGTAGTTCAAAGACATCAATCGGTAATGGTGTACTGTTGGCCAATGTGGCACAACAATTTAATCAGGGTAATCTGGAATTTACTTCCAATACGCTTGATTTGGCTGTTTCTGGGGAGGGTTTTTTCATTTTAGCTCCCAACGATACCAATACCAATAGTGTGTTTACCCGCAATGGAGAATTCGGTGTTGATAACAACGGTTTTGTGATTAACAATGCCGGAGCCAGATTGCAGGTGTTTCCGGTTAATGCAGATGGCACGGTAACAGCAACCAGTTTATCCAGTACCATTCCTTTACAGTTACCACAAACTGCAGGTGTGCCAACCGTCACTTCATTGGTTGATATTGGTGTTAACTTGCCAGCCAGTGCGGCAATTCTGGATCCGCTGGCATTCGATCCATTACAAACCTCAACTTACAGTGCATCTACATCACTATCAGTTTTTGATAGTTTGGGTGAAAGCCATGTTGTCACTGCTTATTATGTCAAGACGGCTGATAATACCTGGGGCGTCTATTACAATACTACGGATGCCAATGGTGCGACACTGCCCATGAATATTGTCGGAGGTACCGCGGGCGCTGGAGGTCAAACCTATCAAACCATTAATTTTGATAACTCTGGTAGTTATTTGAACTCAGCACCAGATCCCACCATTACTCAAGCAATTGATTTCTTAAATGGTTCAGATCCCACACAAACTATCAATCTGAATTATGCCAATAACAACACAACCCAATTTTCTTCTCCCTTTACGGTGAATGTGTTGAATCAAAATGGTTTTGCTATTGGTCGATTAACGGGTGTAGAAATTTCAGAAACTGGCGTGGTAAGAGCCAATTTCAGTAATGGACAAACAACGGCTCTGGGCAAAATTGCATTGGCACGCTTTCAAAACGTACAAGGGTTATCACAAATAGGTAATAACTCCTGGGAAGACACAATTGATTCAGGAACGCCTTTGGTTGGGGAAGCTATCACTTCCAGTTTTGGTCAAATTCGGTCAGGCGCTTTGGAAGTTTCCAATGTGGATTTAACGGCTCAATTGGTTAATCTGATTTCAGCACAGCGAAATTTCCAGGCCAATGCCAAAACCATTGAAACGAATAACGCGATTACTCAAACCATTATTAATATTCGGTAATCTCGATATCAGATAATTGCAACATTAGGTAATCAACCAGATATTAATTAAAGCGTCAGATTATTTAAGAGAAAAACCATGGATAACTTGCTTTACATTTCAATGACAGGCGCCAGAGAAACGACTTTGGCGCAAGCCACAGTTGCCAATAATCTGGCTAACGCCAATACCACCGGTTTTAAGGCTGATTTTTCGCAATTTCGTGCCATGCCGGTTTATGGCGAAGGCCATCCCTCAAGAGCTTTTGCAATGACTGAAAAGCCAGGATATGACTTTAGTTCAGGTAGTGTGATGACAACAGGTCGTGATCTGGATGTCACCATTCAGGATCAAGGTTGGCTGGTGGTGCTTGATGAGCAAGGAAACGAGGCATTAAGTCGTCGAGGCGATCTGCAAGTCACTGCCGATGGTGAATTGGTTAATGGTTCTCAACAGTCAATTGTAGGTGATGGTGGCCCGATGATACTGCCACCCTTTGAAAAAATTGAGATTGGACGCGATGGTACGGTCACTGTATTGCCTCTGGGCGCTGAAGCTAATGCGATTGCAGTGGTTGGAAGAATAAAACTGGTTAATCCAGAACCGGAAAATCTGGTTAAAAATTCTCAGGGTTTGTTTGTCGATAAAGATGGACAAGGTTTTGAAGCCGATGCCAGTGTCAGTTTGCAAAGTGGAATGCTGGAAGGTAGCAATGTTAGCGTTGTGGAATCACTTACAGAAATGATAACGCTCTCAAGACAGTTTGAGCTTCAGGTGAAATTAATGTCCTCTGTAGAAGAAAGAGGCAGAGCGTTGGATCGATTATTGCAACCATAAGCATAATCGACAGGTAATCAACAGATAGTAGACAAGTTATCGTCACTCAAAACAGGTAGATAGAGGTAAAAGATTATGCATCCCGCATTATGGATATCAAAAACAGGACTGGAAGCGCAAACCAAAAACATTGCGGTTATTTCCAATAATCTGGCAAATGCCGGCACCGTTGGATATAAAAAATCGAGAGTGGCATTTGAAGATTTGTTCTATCAAAACATTCGTCAGCCCGGCGCCCAGTCATCACAAGATACTCGGTTGCCATCTGGCTTGCAAATGGGAACAGGCGTAAAAGTAGTCGCAACTCAAAAGATCCATACTCAAGGCAGTGTGCAGACTACAGACAATCAAATGGATATCGCAATTCAGGGTGATGGATTCTTTCAGGTTTTACTACCCGATGGATCAGCCGGTTACACCAGGGCAGGAAATTTTGCACTAGATGAAAATGGGCAAATGGTTACCCAGGGAAGCGGCTACGTTTTGCAGCCCGGATTTACCATTCCACAAACGGCAATCAGTATGCATGTCGCTTTGGATGGCACCATTTCCGTTCAGGAGCCAGGTCAGGCGGCACCCACTAATGTGGGTAGTATTCAATTAGCAGATTTTGTTAATCCAACGGGGTTGCAACCTATTGGAGAAAATCTGTTTGTAGAAACCGGAAGTAGTGGTGCGCCAATTCTTGGAACACCGGGACTGGATGGTTTGGGTACAGTCAGAGGCGGCATGCTGGAAACTTCCAATGTTTCAACGGTTGAAGAGTTGGTGGATATGATTGAAACCCAACGCACCTATGAAACCAATGCCAAAGTCTTGTCAGCAGTAGATCAAATGCTGCAATTTATTAATCAAACTCTTTAAGAGTATTAGTTATGTTTAAACTGTTAAAAAAAGTTTTTTTCATCAGCGTATTTGTATTACTTGCTGGTTGTAAAACCATTTATCAGAATGCCCAAATGGATGACCCCGATTGGGCACCTGCATTGCCGATCGTTAGTAATAACAACCAAGCTAATCCGGGTGGTATTTATAACCCCAATACGGTGAAACTTTTGTTTCAGGATCAAAAAGCGCATCAGGTTGGTGATGTGATCACCATTGTTTTAACAGAAAGTACCAATGCGACCAAAACGGCAGATACAGGTTTAGCCAAATCTTCCACAACCAGTTTGGCAGCGCCATCTGCGATGGGTAATCTTTTAACTGTGGGTGGCGGTACTTTAGATTTAAGTGCCGACTCTGGCGCTCAGGATAGAAGTTTTAGTGCGGAAACCGATTCAGCGCAAAGTAATCGTTTGCAAGGAACAATTTCTGTCACTGTTCATGGTGTTTATCCCAATGGGAACTTGCTTGTGAAAGGTGAAAAATGGATTGGTCTGAATCAGGGTAATGAATTTATTAGGGTTGCTGGTATTGTTCGTCCTGAAGATGTGGATAAAAACAATACTGTGAAATCTACCATGATTGCCAATGCCAGAATTTCTTATGGTGGAACCGGTCCTTTGGCTGAAGCCAATGAAGAGGGATGGTTGACACGCTTCTTTAACTCAGGTTGGTGGCCATTTTAAGCTGGTATTTGAATAGGTGTAAGCAATGAAAAAATTATCAAAATTACTATTTCTTTATATGGCTCTGGCAAGTTCTCTTGTCTGGGCTGAAAGGATCAAGGATATTACCAGCGTTCAGGGTGTTCGTGAAAATCAGTTGATTGGTTATGGTCTGGTTGTTGGTCTGGATGGTACCGGCGAAAAAACCAAGTATACAGAGCAAACCTTCCGCGCCATGTTGACCCAGTTTGGAATTAGCGTTCCGCCTGGCACGCAATTGAAATTAAAGAATTCAGCAGCGGTTGCCATTAATGCCTCTTTACCCGCTTTTGCCAAAACCGGACAAACCATTGATGTGACTGTCAGTAGTTTGGGAGAAGCAAAAAGTTTGCGTGGTGGTACTTTATTAATGTCGCCTTTACGTGGCGCTGATGGGAAAATCTATGCTATTGCTCAGGGTAATCTGATTGTCGGTGGCTTTGGTGCCCAAGGCAGTGATGGTTCAAAAATCAGTGTTAATCATCAAACGGTAGGACGAATTCCTAACGGGGCCAGTGTAGAGCAAACTGTGCAGACTAATTTTTTGACCAATAATTTTTTGGTGCTTAACTTAAACAGACCAGATTTTACAACTGCTGTTCGCGTAGCAAAGGCGATTAATCATCTGATTGGCAGCAATACAGCAAAGCCTATTGATCAAACTTCTATCCAGGTCAATGCGCCAAGTGATCCTGCTCAACGGATCAGCTATTTATCGGTTTTGGAAAACATAGAAGTCACACCAGCGGAAGATGATGGCAAAATCGTGGTTAATTCACGCACTGGCACCATCGTCATCGGCAAGCACGTCAGCTTGAAAGAGGCGGCTGTAGCTCATGGAAATTTGATTGTTAAAATCAAGGAAAGTCTGGAAGTCAGTCAGCCGGAAGCATTTTCACCGCAGGGTCAAACGGTTGTGACACCGGATTCAACAGTTGAAATTGATAATGAAAACTCCAGAATGTTTCACTTTCAACCAGGTGCAACCTTGCAAGAATTAGTGGAAGCGGTGAATGCCGTTGGTGCGGCACCTGGTGATGTGATGGCTATTTTGGAAGCCTTGCAACAAGCGGGTGCCATTAGTGGGGAGCTGGTCGTCATTTGATCAGATGATATGAATATGAACCTGCTAAATTCAACCAGTCAACTTCCTCAGAACAGTATCTTTACTGATTTATCCTCATTGGATGCGATCAGAAAACAGGGGTTGGTGGATGAAGCTTCTGCAATCAAGAAAGCCAGTCAGGAATTTGAAGCCTTGTTTTTGAATATGATGCTCAAGTCCATGCGACAATCAGGCGAGCTCCTCAATCAGGATTCCATGATGGGCAGTCAGCAGGAAAAAATGTTTATTTCCATGATGGATGAACAGTTGTCGGTTGATTTGTCTCATAAAGGCGTTTTGGGTATTGCCGATTTGATGGTAAAACAATTGTTAAGAAACAAGGTTCAACCTGAAGTTAATACAATGCAAAATTCTCCAGCAGCAAAAACAGCTGCTTCAGAGCCGTTCAGACGTCAGGCATCTGTGCCACCCTTGATTAAAATTGATGAGCAAAAACAGTCATTGGTTTCACTCGCTCAAAATTCAAAAGCATTAAATTCATCATCAGTGAGAATTTCAAATGCTTCGCCAGTTGCCGAGAAAAAACCGCTATTTAGTCAGATATCTGATTTTATCAAACAACTGACACCTTATGCCAAAGCGGCGGCCAAACAGTTAAATATCAACCCCGGAATATTGATAGCCCAGTCAGCACTTGAAACCGGTTGGGGCAAATTTATTGCTCATGATACACAAGGCAAACCCGGATTTAATTTATTTGGAATAAAAGCAGGTAAGAGCTGGACGGGTGAAAAGATCAAAATTTCTACACTTGAAATGGAAGGTGGCAAGCTTACTCGAACACAGGCCAATTTCAGAAAATATGGCAATGTTGCCGAGTCTTTTCAGGATTATGTTAATTTCATTCAGCAAAATCCCAGATATCAGCAAGCAATTAAGGCAAAGGATTCAGACCAGTACGTTAAAGAATTACAAAAGGCAGGCTATGCAACGGATCCGGATTATGCCAGTAAAATCATCAGGATATATAAAGAACATCAGTTAGGTAATCTGAATTCAGCATCTATTGAAACCAGATAGATCAGTAACAGGATAGACAGGATAATACCATGGGACTTTTTGACATCAGCGTTTCAGGACTTTTGACCAATCAAACGTCGATTAATACCACATCACATAACATTGCCAATGCAAACGTAGAAGGCTATTCTCGTCAACGTGCAAGTCAGGAACCAAGATTGCCGCAGTTTATTGGTGGTAATTATCTGGGGACTGGTGTTGAAGTGGCAACTATAAAACGAATCTTTGAAGCTACGGAACAACTTGAGCTTCAAGCCACTACGTCTTCTTTTTACAGTTATGATACTTATCTTGATCAAGCCAAACGTCTGGATGGTTTGTTGGCAGATTCTGATAGTGGGGTAAATTCAGCGATCCAAAATTTCTTTACTGCCTTGCAAGGTGTCGTTAATGATCCGGCATCCATTCCTGCCAGACAGGTGATGATCAGCGAAGGGGAGATGATGATTTCCCGCTTTGAATTGGTCTATAACCAGTTAGAATCTCAAAATAATGAAATCAACACCAACATTTATTCTATCGCAGAAGAGATCAGTTCTCTGGCAACTTCCATTGCTAATTTGAATAATCAAATAGCGGGTTCAGCAGGCTCTCCACCGCCTGACTTGTTAGATAAACGCGATCTGCAAATTACCCGCCTAAGCGAACTGGTTTCAGTGCAAACCATTCAACAGGAAGATGGAAATTTAAATGTGTTTATTGGTACCGGCCAGGCGTTGGTGATAGGTTCATTTTCCAGCGCGGTTGAAGGCAGGCTTGATCCTGCTGATCCTCGTAGTATGCGTCTGTATCTGGCATCAGGTAATTCATCAATTGATGTTACTCAAAATATTGTAGGTGGTGAATTAGGTGGTTTACTTAAGGTGAGAGATGAATTGCTGGAGCCTGCTTTTAACACACTGGGTAGAATTGCAATTGGTATAGCCGATAATTTTAATGCACAACATCAACTGGGCATGGATTTAAACAATCAGTTGGGCGGTAACTTCTTTGTTGATATAAACGATCCTGCGATTCAAGCGAGAAGGGTTATTTCCTCAACGGCAAATGCTGGTAGTTCGGTGGCCACGTTGACAATAGATGACCCCAACGTATTGGTTGACACCAATTATCAAATGTATTTATCTGCCGGTAATTTCCAATTGGTAGATTTAAGAGATAATTCTGTTGTGGCATCTTTTGCTCAGCCTGCTTCACCGGCCTCTGTTACCATGCCAACACTCGGTTTTACCATCAACTTTCTTTCCGGTGCAGCGGTAGATGGTGATAGTTTCAAAATACAGCCAACACGCAATTTTTCACAAGATTTTACAATGGCGATTACTACCCCAGAACAAATTGCCGCCGCTTCGCCCATTCGTGCAGAACAGCTAATCAGTAATGTGGGGTCTGGTAGCGTAACAGGCATTCAGGTGTTTGATACCACAACAGCAGCATTTACTACTGTGCCTGATAGCTTAACACCACCCATCCGAATTGAGTTTGGAGCTGTAGCTGGAGAATTTTCTATTTATGATATGACTACGGGAACTCCAGTTTTAATGGCGGGTGGATTAACCGGATATGTTCCAAATCAGGATAATGATATGTTGGCTTTGGCGGGTGCTCCGTTTGATACTTATGGTTATGAAATTACTTTAAATGGCGATCCTCAGGCTGGTGACAGTTTTGATATTAGCTATAATTTTAATGGGGTTGGCAATAATGCAAATGTCAGTTTGTTAGGCGAATTACAGTTTGCCAAAACCCTTGATAATGGTAATTCCAATTATCAGCAAGCCTTTGGAAGAATTGTCAGTCATATAGGTGTTTCAACTCATTCTGCAGAAATTAAACGAGATGCAGCCGAGACCTTGATGTTTCAGGCCAAGGAAAGAAAAATGAGTACCTCTGGTGTTAATCTGGATGAAGAAGCTGCCAATTTAATAAAATTTCAGCAGGCTTATGAAGCATCTGCCCAAGTGATTGCTGTTGCCAGAACTCTATTTCAAACCGTTCTGGATTCGGTCAGGTAATGGCTTATGAATAAGGCAAATACGTAAATAAGGATTCAATTATGCGTTTATCAACCACTCAAATAACCAGTGCAGGTGTTAGAGAATTACTAATGCGTCAGGCTGATGTACAAAAAACTCAGTTGCAACTGGCCAGTCAAAAACGCGTGATAACACCTTCTGATGATCCGGTGGCGGCCACTTCAATCAGTTATTTACAAGCTGAAATTGCCCAACTTCAACAGTTTAATCTTAATGGTAATTTTGCCAAATCTAACAATGAACTGGAAGAAACCGTGCTTGATAGCACAACTCAGGTACTGTTTCGCGTGAAAGAGTTGTTGGTGTCTCTGGGTAATGGCGCTTATGGTGTCGATGAGTTTAATGCCATAAAGATTGAACTTGAAGAAAGGTTAAAAGAGTTGCAAGGTCTTGCCAATACACAGAATTCCAATGGTGATTATATTTTTTCTGGTAGCAAGGTGAAGGCTCAACCGATATTGCAGGATAGTGCCGGTAATTTTATTTACAATGGCGATCAGGATCAGCGAATGCTGAGAATTAGTAGCGGTGTGGTTATCCCGATTTCTGATTCAGGTTTTGAAATTTTTGTTGATGTCAAAAATGGCAATGGCATGTTTATTACTTCCTCCAATCCGGTCAACGCAGGTAATGGCGTTATTGCGGGAGGTTCCTATCAGGGACCGCCTCAATTCATGGCCGAGCCTTATAGTATCGACTTTGCCTTGAATCTCGCTGGTGATCTGGAATATACGGTAACTGGTGTTACTTCTGGAACAGTAGTCGCTGGACCAACTGTTTATCAGGATCCTTCTGATATTGAATTTAATGGTGTTCAGGTAAGAATTTCTGGCACACCGGAAACAGGTGATTCTTTTACAGTAACGCCCAGCCAAAGTCAGGATCTGTTTACTACAATTCAAAACATTCTTGATGCCATTGATAATTATGATGACAGTAGTGCAGGGCGAGCACAATTAACCAATATTGTTGGCGCTCAGCAAAATACCCTTGATAAGCACATGATTAATATTGATATGGTTCGAAGCAGAATCGGTAGTCGCTTGAATGTGGGTGATTCTGAATATGCAACCAACCTTTCATTATTGGTTACCAGCAGAACGGCTTTATCTGATGTTCAGGATTTGGATATGGTGGAAGCTTCAACACGGTTTTCTCAACAGTTGGTTGTATTGGAAGCCGCGCAAGCCAGTTTTGTGCGGGTTCAGGGATTGAATCTGTTTAATTTTTTGAGGTAGGTTTTTAGTTTCGAGTTTCGAGTTTCGAGTTTCGAGTTTCGAGTTTCGAGTTTCGAGTTTCGAGTTTCGAGTTTCGAGTTTCGAGTTTCGAGTTTCGAGTTTCGAGTTTCGAGAAGAAAACTGTCATTGCGAACGAAGTGCGGCAATCTCCTAAAATCAGTTACCAGCCCAACCTAAGCAGTCATTCTGGCGAAGGCCAGCACAGTAGGTACGATTAGCGCAGCGTAATCGTACGTATGTCTACCTTTCGTCGCAAATCAATTTCACCTATCAACAAACCATTATTATGTCGTTCAAGTAGGTTAACAGTGAAAAAAACTGCCCCCACGGGGAATGAAAGCGTGTTTGTAATTTGGCATGTCCTTGTTCCCCGATCTTTGAATTGTTACTGAGGTTACTCTAATTCATGCGTACGATTACGCTGCGCTAATCGTACCTACGGTGCTACGAGGTTTTTATAGACCATACTTGCATCCTAGCAACGATTTTCTTATATATTTTTCATTTTCTGTCTCATTTCTATGAGCATATATCACACAGTACTTTTGACTGTGTCCCATATCCGAAATTTTATATTTAGTGATATCCATGATCCTTTTTGTAACATCAGGGTGGTTCATTATTTCCACGAATCTATCAGGATTGAGCACGCCCCAATTTACAAAGACGGCATATTTTTCTGCACCAGGAGCTTCTCCAATATAAGCACCTAAAAAATCTACTACTTCTTTATTGGAAGGGGCATCGTTTAAAAAAGCTTGTGTTTCTCTGTTTGCCTGACAAATTGAATCACAGTCGCAACTGGAGAGTAAACATAAAACTAATATTACAATTATCTGACGCATAGCTTAAAACGTTCCATAGTCTTAATTACTTTTTATATATAACTTACTCTTATATTTTTTTAATGGCAGCAGGTTATAACAATTCCATTTGTTTAGCAATGCAACCATAATTCTTCCTCGGTTGCCTTCAGGAGATTACCACGTCACTTCGTTCCTCATAATGACATGTTGTTTTTGTTTGTAACTTCGATGCTAATCGAGGTTTATATTCTGGAAATCAAAGCCCGCCTTTACTGATTAATACAAATTTATTTGAGTTTTGATCAAAAGCGATGATTTGCCATCCTTCATAATGAGTCATATGTGAAAATGTCTGCCAGCTTTTTGAAAGAATAGACAAATAATATTCTTTGCTTACCTCTAACTCTTGATAGTTTTCTTCATAATATTCTTCTTTAGGCATCCATTCTGGAAGTTTATTTGTATGACCAAAACGGTATTCTTTAAAAGCCTCTTGAGCGAACTGTTTTGCAAACTTATTCAGATCTTTGTCATCCCATTGAACTGCTATATGAGGTTTGAAAGGTGCTCGATATTGATAAATTTCTTTGTCATTTACATCTTTAATAAGAATTTCCAAATCTGCCTTATGACAAGGCTCTCCTTTGATATGAACAGAAAGAGTATCTTCAGCATGTTTATTAGAAATGAATATTGGTTTTTCAATTTCAATATCACAACTCGGCAACTCATTTGCGTAGGACGTTGATGCAAAGGGAAGCACTATCAGTAAAGCAATATATTTATTCATTGTTTATCCTTATTATTTGTGTAAGAGCCCTCATTCAAAAACCTTCCAAGCAAAGGATAATAGTACGGGCTATCTGAAATATCATTTGCGGTAATCACCTACAGTACAAAACAGTTTCGCCACCAAAACCTGTCGTACAATCAAGATAATATTCGTAATCATCACGAATACTATGAATCAGTTGAGGAATAACGAGTAAGTCATCCCATTTGTGATAAACACTAATTGCAAGTTTTGGTTTGAATTTTTTTATTACTTCAGCTGCTCCATTTAATGCGGGTACTTCCGCTCCCTCAATATCCATTTTTACAAAGTCTATTATTTTTAACTTATTTTGTTTGAAAAAAGTATCTATAGAAATTGTTTCAATTTTCCTTTCTGTTTCTTCTTTTACAACTTTCGCTCCAGGGCTTGGTGAAGAAATATTTACATGTTCACCATCTTTATCAGATAGTGCTTTCAGCACGGGCGTAATATTGTCAATTTCAGGATTCAGGTTACATTGCTCCGACAGAGCGTTAATTCCTTCTTCAAGTATATCAAAGGCATATGAGTGCCCACCTAAATTCTTGTTTGCCATTGCTGCCAAATAAATAGTGGTGTCACCCCAACCTACACCAGCATCAAGTACAATGTCACCTCCTTCAACCTCAATAAGAACATCATCCTGCTTATAACGGTAAAGCCTTCCTGTGTGGTGTAAGTTCAATATTGTAGGGACTGTAAACAATGATATTGATGGGTTATCCAAATTGACTTTTCTTAATATCCATTTGTAAACCTCAAGGGATTCATTAGAGTTAAGTATTTCTTCAGAAGAATTTTCATATGAATCAATGAAACTTTGTGTAAAGGAATCCAGATACATCTTTTTTTCTGAGGTTAACTTCATAAGAATTAATTCTGCAAATAGATTTCGTGAATATTGATCTGACATAAGTTGATATGATTTATTAAATGAGGAGTAATTTTCGGCATATTGGGACATGATCCTTTTATTTGAATTTATAAACTCCATCATGAAGTAATAACATTTCTTAGCTACCTTTATAAAAAATTGTTTTTGGGAAGTCAGGCCTGGTAGGCGTTCTGTATCATCAACCATATGTCTGGTGTCGCGTCCCCAACTGAAGTAGTCAAGTGGGGCTGTTCTTTCTTTGTGATTGAGTTTTACTTTGATAATTTCAGTAATATGTGACTGCAAATCTTTCATATGCCTAATACCTTAAGAATTTGAATTTCATTTCTACTACTCATGATATGGAATAAAAACAGATTTATCCAGTGACTTATGACTGTGTAAACTAAACTTGAATAGTTTACGAGAGGCATTCAGAGGTTTTGGCTGTTATAGTACAAGGTTGCCTTCAGGAGATTACCACGTCACTTCGTTCCTCGTAATGACATGAAATGTTTGATTCGATTTTTTACAGGTATAACGCTCTTAGACAAGCTCAGGGAAACAGATGGATCACAATTCCTCATCATTTAAAAACCTTCCCAGCAAAGGATAATAGTACGGGCTATCTGAAATATCATTATGCCCAACACCTTCTATCACGTGAAAGGCAACTTGTGATTTAAATTCTTGTACCAGCCTTTTTGTATGTGGCATCTTGATAATTCTGTCTATCTCTGCCGCAATAATTAAAGTATCTGCTTTAATATCTTTCACTCGACTGATTGAATCATGCTTGTCTTTCAAAAGAATCTGCATTGGGAAAATAGGGTATTGAGACTGAGCGACACTCTGGATGCTATCAAAAGGAGTGATAAGTACTAACTTTTCGATGTCTTTTTTTGAAGCGAGATAAGTCGCTACGCCACTACCCAAACTGCGTCCTATTACTGAAATCGAAGGATGTTCCTGTATTAATTCATCAAAGATATGAATGGCATCGGAGTAAATAGCTTCTTCTGAAGGTGAGCCAGTGCTGCCACCATAGCCCCGGTATTTAACCAGATAGATTGTGTGCTCAGGAAACAGGTTTGAAAAAGCGCCACTATTGTAATCGACATTCTCGGCATTTCCGCCAAAATAAAGTATCGCTTTATCTTTGTTTTTATTAAGAACTGTCACTTTTATTTTATGATTTTCAATATTGAATATTCGGGTTTCCAGATTCGTTTTGATTTCAGGCGTTGGGAAGTAAATAAAGCTACGTTGTCCTACATAAAGCAATAGGCCAATAGTGATGTATATTAAAAGGATAGATAATAAAATACGTTTCATTTTTCCTTTAAAGTTTTGTTAATGTTATTGTCAGGCTCTTTGAGCAAAATAAATTATTAACACAGCAAAAACAATGAATACAGTTGTTAAAATTAACTGGCGTTGATTTCTAA
Organism: Gammaproteobacteria bacterium; assembly: GCA_029880585.1. Taxonomy (GTDB): domain Bacteria; phylum Pseudomonadota; class Gammaproteobacteria; order Enterobacterales; family Kangiellaceae; genus Aliikangiella. Next base: position 708 of record JAOUOC010000050.1, on the reverse strand, counting down.
GCTTTATTTTATCTTCGGTTATACGAACCAAAGGGGCAAACAACCAAAATACCACAAGAATTATCAAAAGAGACACACAGGAAATAATCCAGGAAGAGATGCCGATTATGTTAGCAGCCCAAATGGTTGCAAAAATAACAATTCCAAGTAGTAAGAACACCAACCCATGCCAAAATGAAGAGAGTTCTAGTAAGTCACGGCATTCTTTACAGACCACAGGGCGACCAAAAACTACAACACTAAGTCGGTTATGTTTATTGTGTTTACCGCAATTCTTAGATTCACATTCCATGATCAATAATACCAATTTTTATTATAAGATAGACGTACTTTGATTTTATCAATAGATTCATCACAATATAGCAAATAGATTGAATTAGCAATGACTGACTTTTTCTCGCGCTAATTCTCCTGCGTGGGAATGCATACCGATTGGAAATGTATGTAAATATTAAAGGCGGGAAACGCTAGGCTATCCCGCCCTACGTGGATAAGAGGTATTTTTGATTCTGGGCGAGAGGGTTTTGTGGATTTCTGTTTTTTAAAGTAATGACACCCTTCGACAAGCTCAGGGTACGGTTTGTTTTACTGGATTCTGGTCGTCACCAGAATGACAGCGGAAGAGTAATAACAATTGGGAGACTGCCGCGTCGCAAACTCCTCGCAGTGACAAAATTTTTCGCAACTCGCAACTCGCAACTCGCAACT